>DATJMP010000153.1:0-4653 GCA_035508655.1 Bryobacteraceae bacterium | reverse complement strand
AGCGTTCCGGCGCCGGTTCCAGTTCCGCGTCCCCGAATGCCGCTCCCGCACCCGGTTTCGATCATGTGGAGTTCGGGAAGGGTACGGCGAGGTTTAAGAACCAGTCAAACGGTACGGGCGTCATCGTCGGAGTGAGCACTCAGGGAAATGGATTAGTCCGGGGGTATACGGCCGATGGAAAGCAGATTTTTTCTATCGGTCACGGCGTGGTGAACAAAGGCGGAGTGGCTTCATTCTTCAGCGACGCTGGAACGCGGATCGCAGAGATTGGCGCTCGCAACGAAGGCGATCATTTTGGAAGCGCCAGGTTTTATGACAATAAGGGCGCGGTCTCCGTAGAGGTCGGATCTCTTCCGGATGGCAGCCCGGGTGGTGTGTGGGTGGGCGGCGAAAAAAAGCTCGACTACGCTGAAACCTTCGACCTTGCCCGCCGCGACAATGTTGTCCCCGGCTCCGTCATGTCGATGTCCGACGATGGCGCGGGCCTCGTGCTATCCTCGTCGGCCTATGATGCCAAGGTTGTGGGCGTCATCTCCGGCGCCGGCGGGTATCAGGCAGCGTTTCAGGCGGGCGCCCGCGCCGACGGCTCCGCCGATATGCCGATCGCGATGGCCGGCCGCGTCTTCGTGCGCACAAACTGCAGTAACGGAGCCGTGCGAGTCGGCGACCTTCTTGTCGCCTCCGCCTCTCCCGGCGTCGCCATGCGCTCCTCCGAACCCGCCCGCCAGACCGGGGCTGTCATCGGCAAAGCCCTTCGCCCGCTTCAAGGCGATGCTTGCCAGGCCGCCGAAGCCCTGCTCGAAATGTTGGTGATGGCCCGCTAAAGAGCCCGTTTCCAAGGGTCGCAGGCAGGAAATGTTACGCTGGGGGAAGGACCAACCCGTTCACCACCCCCAGTACGCGTTTTCCGGCTCGAGGTGACAAAACCCAGGTATGCCCGTCCAATCCCATAGGCAGAACGATTGGGAATCGAAAGACGGCGATGAAACGCCTCTGATATGGCCCAGGAAGCAGCCGGAGCGGTGAGCGCCCGGGCGGGTCCACACGTGGATTCGCTGATCCGGGCGGCGCAACAGGGCGACCAGGACGCTTTTGCCCAACTGGTGCGACTGTACGACCAAAGTGTGCTTCGGCTCGCCATGAACCTGCTGCGTTCGCAGGAGGACGCCCGGGATGTATACCAGGAGGCCTTCCTGCGGGTGTACCGCAACCTGGACACGTTCCGTTTCGACTGCAGCTTCCACACCTGGCTGTACCGGATCGTAACCAACATCTGCCTGGATCACCTGCGCAAGCGCAAGGTGCGAAAGGAGGAGCCATCGGTGGTGGAAACGGCGCAGGGGCCGGTGGACCGGATGGATGTGGTTGCCGAGGAAGGCCCGGCGGCCGACCCGGAGCGCAGCCTGTGGAACCGGCAGTTGCGCGAGCGGATTGAAGGCGCGCTGGGCGACCTGACGCCGCGCGAGCGCATGGTCTTCGAGCTGCGCCATTACCAGGGACTCCGGCTACGGAATATCGGCGAGATGCTGGGCACCAGCGAGGAGGCGGCCAAGAACTGCCTGTTCCGCGCCACCCAGAAGCTGCGCGCCGAGCTGGGAGATTTTGTATGAGTGCGGGGGTTATAGGGAAAGGCTTCGTATGAATTGCGAGACGGTTGGCAAGCTGATTCCGCTTTACTTCTACGGCGAATTGGACCCGCAGCAGGAAGACCAGATCGACCAGCACGTGGGCGGTTGCGGCGCCTGTGCACGGGAGCTGGACCGCCAACGGTCGCTGGCGGCCGCACTCGACGAGCGCACTGCCGCGCCTCCCGCGCCGCTGCTGGAGGATTGCCGCACCGGACTGATGGCGGCGATTCAGGCTTCGCCCCGCCCGCCGCGCGTTCACCGCAGCCCCTGGGCGTCTTTCCTGGAGACGCTGAACGGCATTTTCAGCAGTATAAACCGCGTACCGCAGCCGGTTGGCGCGCTGGCGCTGGTGGCGCTCGGCTTCTTCGGCGCCCGCCTCACCGGGGCATGGAACCAGGCGCAGGGCTCGGTATCGGTCAGCAGCCTGACGCCGGGCGGCGACGTTTTCGCGACGGTGCGCTCCGTGCACCCGGATCCCGGAGGGCAGGTGCAGATTGCCTTCGACGAAACCCGCCGCCGCGTGATTTCCGGACCCATGGACGACGCCTCCATCCAGAAGCTGCTGCTGGCAGCAGCACACGAGGAGAATGCCTCGGTGCGAGTGGAATCCATGGACCTGCTGAAATCGCGAACCGGTTCGAGCGAGGTTCGGGATGCGCTGCTCAATGCCGCGGCGCACGATCCAAACGACGGCGTCCGTCTGAAGGCCCTGGAGGGGCTGAAGCCGCTGGCGGCCGATCCGCAAGTGCGCACGACGCTGGCCCAGGTGCTGCAGAATGACGCCAACCCGGCCGTACGCATGCAGGTGGTCGATCTGCTCACCGCCAACCGCGACGATTCGGTAGTCGGGATCATGCAGCGTATCATCCAGCGCGAGGACAACGACACCGTTCGCCTCAAGCTGGAGAAGGCGCTCAAGGAAATGAACGCATCTCTGGGGACGTTCTAGAGGCGAGGCGATGAGCATTCGACGCAGAGCCGCAGAGACCCAGAGAAAATTCTTCTTATCTCTTTGTCTCGGCGCTTCGGCGTCAATGATTGTGCCGGCCCATGGCCAGCAGCTCACCTGCTCCCGGGACCAGTGCGAGGCGGTGCTTCACGGCACGGCTCCGGCCTGCACACGGCTGCGCATCGAGGCGCACGGAACGGTCACGCTGGAGAGCGGCGCAGCAAAACAACTTTCCTATACGCTCAAAATCGCGGTCAGCGCGCGTGATGCCGCCGAAGCCCGGCGCCTCATCGAAAGCTGGCCGGTACACATCTCGTCGCAGGGAGAGTGGGCTACTGTGAAGGCGATGGGCGGCGCCGTGATGAGCGTGCTCAGCGTGGATGCACCGCGCCTGGACGCCGCCGAAATCGTGACAGCGGTCGGTTCGGTTCGTGCCAACGGCGTGGCCGGCACACTCGAAATCCGCACCGGAGCGGGCAATATTGATGTTGGCCGCGCCGGCGGGGCGGTGCACTGCACCACCGGAGTGGGCCGCGTTTCGCTCGATAGCGCCGGCGGACCAGCGACGCTCGAAACCAATTTAGGCGATATCGTGGCCCGCGAGGCGGGAGGAGCGGTGGAGGCTCAAACCGGCGGGGGCGATGTCCGCATTGGCACCGCATGGGGCCCGGTGACGGCCATGTCCGGGGGTGGCGAGATTTCGGTGGGTAAGGCAGCCGGCATCGTCACGCTGCGTAACATGGCCGGACCGGTGCAAGTGGGTTCAGCTGCCGGCATCCGGTGCGATTCCGCCAGCGGCGGCGTCCGCCTGGCCAACATTGCCGGTCCAATTCGCGTAGCCACGTCGATGGGAAATATCATGGCCAGCCTGTCTGGCGGCGGCCTCTCCAACTCGTACCTGGCCACGGGCTTCGGTGACATAACCGTGGTGATTCCGTCTAACCTGGGTGTAACTATTCAGGCCGAAGACGACATGGCCGATACGGTGCAGCGCATTGTTTCCGATTTCGCGGCCTTACAGCCGCGGCGCCAGGGCACCCGCATCGTAGCCGCAGGACCCGTCAACGGCGGTGGACCGCTACTGCAGATCTCCGGCATGGGTGGCACGATTTTTATCAAACGTCAGTGAGGCCGGGCATGCCCGGCCTTGTGATAAGGATTGAGGACATATCATGAGACTTCATCTGGCAATGGGCACTGCGCTGATGGCGGCACTGGTTGTGCCCGCGATATTCGCACAGCCGGCTCCGCGGCCATACCTGGGCATCGGCGTGCGCGATATCGACAGCGAGAGCGCGAAGAAGTTCAATTTGAGAGAGGTGAGCGGCGCGGAAGTAACCAGCGTCGCGGAAGAGAGTCCGGCCGCAAAGGCCGGCTTGAAGCCTGGCGACGTGGTGCTGCAATTCAACGGGCAGCCGGTTGCGGGCGGCGAGGAATTGAGCCGCATGGTGCGCGAAACGCCGATCGGCCGCCAGGTACGGTTGGGCGTCTGGCGCAACGGCGCAATGCAGACCTTTCCGATTACCATTGGGGCGCGGCAGCCTCAGGCACAATCCTCCACGTACAACGGCCCGTGGACCATTACGGGTCCGGACGGCCAGGAACTGCAGCAGCAACTCCAGGACAATCTGCGCAATTTCGGGGAATTGCGGCAACTGCCCGAATTTCCCGGTTTTCCGATGATTCCCGCCGGTAGCCCGATGCTCGGCATCATGGGCGAAGCCCTGGGACAGGAGAAGCAACTGGCCGATTATTTCGGAGTCGAAGACGGCGTGCTGGTTAAGGCCGTGAACCGCGATTCGGCCGCGGAAAAGGCGGGCATCAAGGCGGGAGACGTGATCGTGAAGGTGGACGACACCAAGGTCGCCACGTCCCGCGACATCACCATGGCGCTGCGCGCGGCCCGCAACAAGAAGACCGTCATGGTGATGGTCGTGCGGAATAAGAAGGAGATGCCCATCACGGTGAACCTGGAGAACCAGGGCACCGGCGGCATGGGCACGCCGGTGAAGGCGGAACTGACAGTTTTACTGTTCGTGTAAGGACGTAGGGGCGCTCCGGCGCTTCGCGCAAGTG
>DATJMP010000152.1:0-6602 GCA_035508655.1 Bryobacteraceae bacterium | reverse complement strand
GACGGTGCCGGTCTGGCCTTCGTATTCGAACTGGGGATTGGAGGCGGCGAAGGGGAAGGCGAAGTAGACGGCTTCCTTGGCGTTCACCGGCTGCTTGTCAAAGCGGTTGACGATCTCGATTTTCTTCTCGGCGTTGAAGAGACGGATCTCGACGTTGATGGCGGGCGCGTGCGGGCCGGCGGCGTGGTAGGTCAGTGTCGATCCCCATGGAGTGCGGGTGACGCTGGCGGCAGAGGCGGCGCCGGAAGGCGTCACCGTGAGCTTGGCCGCGGGCAGATGTTCGGTGATATGGATGAGGCGCGCGTTGTCGCCGCCGGAGACGTATAGATATTGATCGAGCAGGTAGGGGCTGTGAGGATCCACCAGCTCGCGGTTGAGCTGCTTGTCGAAGATGCTGGAAATGGCGCCGCGGGCGGGATCGAGGGTGACGCGGTAGAGGGCGTTCTCGACAGTGGTGGAGGGGGTGGTCGCGCGCCCGCTCGCATTCTCTCTCCCCTCCATCTTGTACACGCGATAGCCCAGGGCGGGAACGCGGTAGGCCACGAAGCGCACGCGCCGATAGCCATCGCCGGTGCTCAGGGTTTCGAACCAGACGGGTGAACCGCTGGCGGAGTCCACCAGCATCGTGCCGTTGTTCAGATCCATCTCCACCAGCCCGCTGCGCTCGTGCCCGAGCGAATTGAAAACCACCACTGCCGGCGGCTGGATGCGGATGGAATCCATCAGGCGGCTCATGGATTCCTGGGCGATCCAGTGGGCGGTTTCGCGGGCGTCATCGACTTCGAAATGCTTGGTGCGGATCTGGCCGAGGCTCTCGTCGCTTTGCGGGCGGGAATAGCCGCCCCAGGAAGTGTAGGTGTGCTCGGCATAGAGGATGAGATCGTTCCAGAGGCGATGGATGCGATCGAGCGGCGGCGCCCATTCGGGATGGGCGAGAGCGGCGAGGGAGGCCAGGGTTTCGACTGCCGGAGCTTGGGCTTCGGTGTGACGGTAGACGGCGGCATATTGCGCGTCGGTGCCGATGCCGTCTTCCCAGTAGGGGCCGAAATCGCCACGGACGGTAGGGAGGTGGGGACCGTAAGTTTCCTCGATGTGATGGAAGTAATCGCGGAAGGTGGCGAGCTGGAGATGGGGATAGGCGTACTTTTCGTTCCAGTGGCGGACAAATTCGCCTTCACCGGGAATGAGATCGGTGTTCTCAAGCTGGCTGCCGAACATGAGGATGGTGTCGGGGCGATAACCGGGCGATTCGAAGGTCTGGAAGAAAACAGGGAGGCTTTCGCGGCAGGCGGCTTCGCGCGGGGGCAGACCGCAGATGAACCACAGATTGGAATACTGGCGGGTGTAGGCCATCAGGATTTTGGAGCCATCGGGGGCCTGCCACCAGAAGGGGGAGCGCGTCTGCCAGCGGCCGATCAAGGGCTGGGGACCGCGGTCGTCATTGGCGCCGGCAGCGAAATATTTGACGCCAGAGGCGCTGAGGGCTTCGGCGTAGGCCCAGGGATAGGCGGGGACGTCGGTGATGTTGGCGTAATCGGCGGGTTGACCGGCGCGGAGATTGAGGTCGCGGCCGGCGTAAAGGGAGCGGATGAGGGTTTCGAGGCCGGCGCCGCCGGCCATGAGGTTGGCGTACTGGGCGGGAATGGAGATGCGGCCGGAGCGGACGAGGTCCAGGAAATCGCCTTGGGCGGCGGGGGAGCGGGTGCGTAGAAACTGCTCGGCCAGCCAGGCGCCATCGAGGGAAAAGCGCATGTCGGGGTCGCGGCGCATCTCGTCGATCAGGCGGTCGAGATTGCGGTTTTGCAGCTCCTCGATTTTGGGCTGGTAATCGGTGAAGCCGATATCGAGGTGCGTGTGGGGGACCAGGTAGACGGTGAGTTTGCGTTTGGGGATGAAAGGCGAGTCCCGCCGGGGCCGGATGGCGAAGTTCTTGCCGTTGATTTCGGCGGTCACGGACACTTCGTTTGTAGCAGTGAACTCGGGTACCCAGAATTCGTAACGCTGCTGGCCGAAGCGGCCGGGAGCCAGGTCGGCGCGGTATTGGGAGCCCTTCAGGTCGAGAGTCAATTTGCCGGAGGATACGATTTCAGGCGGCGCGACAGTGACGGTGACCAGTTCCCGCATCGCGCCGTCGCGGTTGGTGAAAAAATATGTCGGCTCCAGCTTGAGATCGGGATTTGCACCGGGCGGCATAGCAGGCACGGCCCGAAGAGCGAGGGCGTCCCACTGGATTTCGGATTCACCGTTCTCGTCTGGCGCGTCGTCTACGGCGGTGATACGCAGTTCGTTCGCGCCCTGGCGGAGGACGGAGGCGGGTACGGGAACGGAAACCCGCGTTTCGGCGGAGATGGGGGAATCGGCGCGGCCTTCCGCGTGGTAGCTGAGCGTGCGGTCCAGGTAAACCGAGGCGGGCGTGCCGTTGAGATCGAGTTCCAGACGGGGCACTCGGGGATTTCCCGCGAGGATGGCAAAATCGAGCGCGTAAGCGCCGCGGGGCGGCTCGGCGAGGCGGAAACGGATGAGGCGGGAATGGGATTGGGGGGAGGAGTCCGCCCGAAGCGAGCCGGATTGCGAAGCCGGCCACCGGCGGGCGGCATCGGGGGCGGAGGCGTCCACCACCACGGGCTGATCACCGGTTCGGCCGGAGAATTCGGCGGGGGTATGGTCGAACTTGCCGATTTGCCAGACGGTGTTCTCCTGGGCCGTTTGCGCCCAGGCGGCCGCGGCCAGCCACAGCAGCGGCAGGGCGGCGGAGAACAAGGTGCGGATGCGCATTCGAGCCTCATTCTAGCGCCGCGCGCCTGGCGAGGCGGGCTGTGTTGCGTTGGGCACGGTGGCATCCGGTGTGCCACCCCAAGTACGGATGGCTTCCGGCAGAAAATTTTCCCGGCGTGAATTTACCGCCCTGGCTGTGGGCGCTCTGGTGTTGCCGCGTGCGCTGGCCGAAAACGGGGAAGCGGGCGGCGGATCAGACTTGCAGTCGGTCTCCGACCGAATGGTAGCGGCGGACAAATGGCGGAACGAGACTCTGCTCAGCTACTCGGTGGAGCGGCACTACTGCCTGACGCTGGGAAACTCCCGGCGATGCGCGGAAATGCGGGTGAGGGTGGAGTACGTCTCTCCTGATCGGAAGACGTTTGAGGTGATTTCCAAGACGAACTCCGGCTACCTGGAAGACCGGGTCTTCCGGCAGGCGATGAGCGCAGAAGTGGCCGCGGCACGGGAGGACGGGCGGGGCCCCGGCACCCGGATTCTGCCCTGCAATTACGATTTCCAGGTAATCGGCACGGAGCAGATGGCCGGGCGGCCCAATTACGTCATCCGGATGACGCCGAAAAGGAAGCAGCGATACCTCGCGGACGGGAAGATCTGGGTGGATATCCAAGACGCGGCGGTGACGCGGATGGACGGCGAAGTGGCGTCGAACTCCTTCTGGGTGCGCAGCTTCCATATGGTGCAGTCATACGAGCGCGTGGGGCGGTACTGGCTGCTGGGCTCGATCCACAACAATGCCAACGTGCGGTTCTGGGGCGACGCGCGGCTGGATATCGAGAACGGCCCGTACCAGTTCCGGTCCGCGCAGGAGCGCGCCGGATCAAACCACGCCGCCTCGAAGTAGCGAGGCAGCGGTAGGCGCGGCCGCGCCAGCGAGACGCCCGGGCGTTTCGGTTTCGAGCGTTGTATCACCTTCACCAGGAGCAAGGAAGAGATTGGCGTCGATGCCGTGCTGGCGCGTGTAGAGATCGTAATACCGCCCGTGGAGATCGTAGAGGGAGAAATGGGTGCCGCGCTCGGTGATGCGGCCCTCCTCCACCACCAGGATCTGGTGAGCGCGCCGGATGGTGGAAAGCCGGTGGGCGATGACGAACGTCGTGCGGCCCTGCATCAGGTAAGAGAGGCCTTCCTGGATCGCGGCTTCGGATTCGGAGTCGAGGCTGGAGGTGGCCTCGTCGAGGATGAGGATGCGGGGATCAGCCAGGATGGCGCGGGCGATGGAAACGCGCTGGCGCTGGCCGCCGGATAGCTTGACGCCGCGCTCCCCCACGATGGTGTCGTAGCGCTTCTCGAATTTTTCCGCGAACTCGTCCACTCGGGCGATGCGGCAGGCTTCGAGGATCTGCGCCTCGGTCGCGCCGGGGCGCGCGAAAGCGACGTTTTCGCGGATGGAGCCATCGAACAGGAAGGTGTCCTGAAGGACCACGCCGAGCTGGGTGCGATAGGCGTCCAGGCGGACGGTGGAGAGGTCTGTATCGTCTACGAAGACGGTACCCTGGCTGGGCTCGTGAAAGGCGGCGATCAGGCTGATGACGGTAGATTTGCCGGCGCCGGACGGTCCTACCAATGCGGTGACGGTGCCGGGCAAGGCTACGAAGCTGACGTCGTGGAGAACCGGCTTGCCGGGCTCGTAGGCAAAGGTGACGTTTTCAAAAGTGACGAGGCCATGGACGGGACCCACCGCGCCGGCGCGTTTGGGATCGGCGTCCTCCGGATTTTCGTGGAGGACTTCCTGAGTGCGGTCCAGGCCCGCCAAAGCTTCGGTGATCTGCGTGCCGATGCCCACCACCTGGAACATGGGAGCCACCAGGAAGGCCAGATAGGCGGTGAAGGTCATCAGATCGCCGAGGGTGAGGGAGTGCGCCAGAATCTGGCGCGCGCCGATGAACATGACGGTGGCACCCACCACGCCCATGAGAGTAGTGGCGGAGAGACTCATCAACGACATGGCGGTGAGGGAGCGGATGACGTTCTGGAGCAGGCGCTCGACGCCGGCGGAGAAGACAGCGGCCTCCTGCGCCTCGGCGTGATATCCCTTGATCACGCGGACGCCGGCCAGAGATTCGGTGAGACGGCCGGTGACTTCGGCATTGATCTTGCCGCGCTCGCGGAAAATCGGCCGGATGCGCCGGAAGGCGGTCCGCAGGATCACACCGAAAGTGGTAATAAACAGCAAGGCGATTCCGGTCAGCAGCGGGCTGATGCGCAGCAGGAGAATGAGGGAGAAGAGGGCGGTGAAGATGCCGCCGAGGAATTCCACCAGCCCGGTGCCCACAAGGTTGCGGACGCCTTCCACGTCGCTCATGATACGCGAAACCAGTGCGCCGGTCTTGTTGGCATCGTAATATGCAACGGGCAGGCGGCCGACGTGTTCCTGCACCTTGCGGCGCAACTGCGTGATGAGGCGCTGCGCCTCCTTGGACAATAGCTGGGTGAGGGTGAAAGAGGTAATGCCCTGCAGCACGGTGGCGGCGAGCACGGCCAGGACTAGCGGCTTCAGCAGCCAGACTTGGCGTTTAGTGATGACGTTATCGATCAGGTAGCGGGTGGAACCGGGCAAAACGAGACCGGCGCCGCGGTTGACGAGCATCAGGAGGAGTCCGATGGCGAGAAGGCCGCGGCGGGGACGGACGAGTTCCTTGAGCAGCGGCAGGGCGCTACGGAGATGCTCGGTAGCTTTACCTTTGGCTTTGGTGGGGGCCACTTGTTCCAGGGTACAACGGCCGGCGGCCCGGTTCCGGCCGCGTCATTCGGCCTTGGTCTGGGGTTGGGGCTTCGCTTCAGGCGTCTCGCCGGACCGGTCCTCCTCGTCGCCGACATCGAACTTGTGAAAACGATGGCGGCAGGAGCGGCAACGAAATGCATCCATGGAAAACAACAGATCCAGGATCATGTCCCAGGCGCTTTGAGTGTATGAGTAGCGGACGTCAGTGGAGGCGCATTTCGGGCAACGCACCGGCTCTTTCGAATCCATATTCGTCATTCACCGAAAAGACAATGGCGACTCGTTTACCGGCTTTACGGCGACCGGGACCCACGCTGTCCCATTCCCGCAATACTGTATGCAAATATACCGCAAAACCAAATTCGGATTTGCCACAAACTTCGGTTATGGTTCCTGCCGAGGTTTTGGCGTGAGGCTCGGCAGGCCGCACGACCAGCGGCGTTATAATTTCTGCCATGAAACTGCAGCGCGTCTTCTTTTTCTCCGCCATCTTTGCCGCGACCCTTCTGCCGGCGCAGGAGCACTGGGTGGCTACCTGGGGAACCGCCGAGGTACTGTCCCGGGCGCCGGGACCGGCGGCGATGCCCGCCAATCCAACGCCGGTGCAGGCAATCAATGCGGGCGGCTTCGATAACCAAACGGTGCGGATGATTGCCCGCACGAGCATCGCGGGAAGCCGCCTGCGGGTGCGGCTGGAGAACGCGTTCGGCAGCGCTCCGGTGAAGGTGGGCGGGGCGCACATCGCGCTGCGGGAGAAGGATTCGGCCATCGTGTCCGGGACGGATCGCGCGCTGGCGTTCAACGGGCAGCCGGGCGTGACCCTGCCGCCGGGCGCGGAGATCCTGAGTGACCCGGTGGAGCTGACCGTTCCCGCGCTGGCGAGCGTGGCGGTCAGCCTGTATTTCCCGGAAAAGACCGGCGCGCCGACCAACCACTCCACGGGCTTGCACGATGCTTACGTGGTGGAAGGCGACGCGGCCGCGAAGCCGGCGCTCGAAGGCGCGACGGTCACGCAATCGTATTACTACCTGGCGGGAATCGACGTGATGGCGCCGGCGGCGGCGTTTGCGATCGTGGCGTACGGCGATTCGATCACGGACGG
>DATJMP010000151.1:0-31166 GCA_035508655.1 Bryobacteraceae bacterium | reverse complement strand
TGGGATTTGCGGTGGGGCGTGGATTCGGTTCCGACCACTCTAGCGGTTTTCTGGGGCCAGGATTTGAAGCGGCGCGCGGGGCGCGGTGTTGCCGGCATGGACACCGGCGAGGGCGTCGCCGTCCTGCCGCCGCAGATGCTGCTGGAATCGTTGATCGCAGCCTCGGAAAAACTCCGTGCCGATTTCGGCGCGTGGAAAACCCCCTGGGGAACCGTCAACCGCTTTCAGCGGCTCACCGGAGATATCGTGCAGCCGTTCCATGATGCGGCGCCCAGCATCCCGGTGGGATTCACGTCGTCGGAGTGGGGGTCGCTGGCGGCTTTCGGTGCGCGCCCGTATCCGGGCACGAAGAAGTGGTACGGAACCAGCGGCAACAGCTTCGTAGCGGTGGTGGAGTTCGGTCCGCAGGTGCGTGCGAAAGCGGTGACCGCGGGCGGCGAAAGCGGCCATCCGGAATCGAAGCATTTCAACGACGAAGCCAGGCGCTACGCCACCGGCGATCTGCGCGAAGTCTATTTTTATCGCACGCAACTCCGCGGACACACCGAGCGCGAATACCATCCTGGAGAATAAGCCCTATGCGCAACCGCTCCGTACCGGCCGACATCGTTCTGCCGCACGTCGTCTATCGCGATCTGGAGAAGGCCATCGCCTGGCTCAACACCGCCTTCGGCTTCACAGAGCATTACCGCTACGGCGAGCCGATCAGCGGCGCACAGCTGTATCTTGGGTGCGCCTATATCATGGTGCACGGTGCGCGGCCGGGATCCGCGAGCCCGGCGGCGACCGGATATCGCACGCAATCCCTCACGGTCTTTATCGAAGACGTGGATGCTCATTTTGCCCGCGCCAAAGCGGCCGGCGCGAAGATCGTGGAGGAGCCGCACGAAACCTGCTACGGCGAGTGGCAGTACGCGGCCGAAGATCCGGATGGCCACCTCTGGCTCTTCTCGCGCCACGCGCGGGACCTGGACCCGCGCGATTGGGGAGCGAAAGTGGTTCGACCGATTGTGTGATAGGCTTGCGCCATGCGGAGAGTGACACTTGCGATGTTATTGAGCCTGGCGCTGCTTCCGGCAGCCCGGTCTCAAGCTAAGAACCAGTTTTTGGGACGATGGGACCTGGACCTTATAGGCGTCCAGGGATTCCATGCCAGTTGGATGGGCGTAAGCGAGAAGGATGGAAAGCTGGAGGTTCTGTTCCAGGCCACCGAAGCCCATGTGGCGCCCGTCGAGAGCGCCTCGGTGAATGGGTCACACATGACCGTCACGGTTTCTCCCGCTACCGACAGGCGCCCGGCCAAGATCCTGGAGCTCACCGTGTCCGGTGGGAAAATTAGCGGGGTCCAGAAAACGGGCAATCAGACCGTTTCGGTGACCGGTGTGCGAGCACCGGACTTGAAGCGCAAAACTACCGTGGCCTGGACGGATCCTGTCTCTCTCTTCGACGGAAAGACCCTCGATGGCTGGGAGCCCGTAACGAATTCGGCAGCCATTCATTGGACGGTGCAGGATGGCATGCTGATCAACCTGGAGCACGGCGGAAACATCAAGACCACGCGGAACTTCAACGATTTCAAGCTTCATTACGAAGTGAGTTGCCCTCCACGGGCCAACAGCGGCGTTTTCCTGCGCGGGCGCTATGAAGTCCAGGTTGACGGCGGACCGGGCAGCCCCTCCCAGATGGCAGCCAATCCCAGGCCCGGCGGCCGCGCCGGAAGAGGATACAACTTGCCCCCCAATCGCTCGATGGGCGCCGTTTATGGGCGCCTGGCGCCGGCGGTGGCGGTATCGACCCCTGCCGACGGGTGGGACAAATTCGATGTCACGCTGGTAGGTCGAAACGTAACCGTGGTGCGCAACGGCGTTACGACCATCGATCATCAGGAGATCGAAGGAATCACCGGCGGGGCCCTCGACGCGAACGAAGGAGAGCCTGGTCCAATTTACATTCAGGGCGATCACACGGGCAACGTCAAATTCCGGAATATTACGGTGTCGGTTCCGAAATCCTGACGCCTGAATTCAAGGCTGGCGGACCTAGACCGCGCGCAGCCGTTGAAAGGTGTCTTCGAGGTTCTCCGACTGGAACACGAGCGATCCCGGCACGACGACGTCTGCACCAGCGCGTCGCAAAAGCGGAACGGTATGGCGGCGGATGCCGCCATCGGCAACCAGCCGGACCCGGCCGCTGCCTCCGCCCAGCATCCGGCGGGCCTCGGCGAGGCGAGCACATGCCTGCGGCGCCAAGTCGTGGCCTTTCACGCCCGGCTCGGTTCCCAGCAGAAGCATGCATTCGATACGACCGAGGTAAGGCTGAACGGCCGCGACCGGCGTTTCCAAACGAAGCGCCAGCCCGGCGGAACGTCCGGCACCGTGAATGGCTTCGATAGACGCGGCCGCTTCGGCTTCGCCGGATTCCAGGTGCACGGTGATCGTATCGGCGCCGGCAGCGACGAAGTCCGAGATCAGGGTGGTAGGGCGCTCGACCATGAGGTGTACATGGAACGGCAAATTCGTGTGTGGACGTAGTGCCCGCACCAGGTCGGGAAAGAACAGCAGGTTGGGAGTGAAGCGCCCGTCCGATACATCCAGGTGAAAGGAATCGGCCAGCGGTTCCACGCGCCGGATGGCAGCCGCCAGGTTGGCGAGATCCGCTGACCACAGCGAAACCTCGGCCTGCAGCCGCATGCCCGGCGGATTTGGCCGCTCCGGGTGTTCGGGTCTGCCGTCTGGCCAAGGGCTCAGACGCTGAGCAGGTTCTTCTTCCATACTTGATATTGCTCCTGCCGCAGCGCGGCGGGATCGCCTTTGACGCGATTCAGTCCATGGACGCAGTACTCGAACTGGTCGGCCAAACGCCGGAAGCTAAGTTTGCAAAAGCCGGCGCAACGGGTGATTGGCTGATCCGCAAGGCTCTTAGCTCTTTTTCGGCGTAACGGCTGAGAATGTCACGATTTCCTGCGTTACGTGCTTACTGCCACAATGCGGACACACTGCACCGCCCTTTTCCATGTCGGCGATGTGAAGAATCTCGGTAAACTCCTTGTGGCAATCTTCGCAGAGGAAAACGTATTGAGGCATGGCCGCTTCCTCCTGAAATGGTCCTTTCTGCAAACAGCATAACGCGACGGCCAACGGTGAGAAATCCGGGCCGCCTGAACGAGTCTAAGAATTGATACGTCGCTGGGACCTCCAGGAGGCCGACAATAGAGGCAGTCCGAAAAGCGAGGAGCAACTTATGCCAGGAACATACAAAATGATCGAACTCGTCGGCACTTCACCCGTCAGCTTCGCCGATGCAGTCAAAGCCGCGGTAGAGGAAGCATCGCATAGCATGCGTCACATGGACTGGTTCGACGTTGTGAAACAGAGCGGGCGTATCGTAAACGGCAAAGTGCAGGAGTTCCAGGTGACGATAAAAGTCGGCTTCAAGATCGAGCATTAGCCGCTCTGTGTGGCAGTACTCATGGCTCCGTCGGCGGCGCGGCTCGCTTACGAAATATCTTCCGCAGCGCCCGCACGACGGCGTTGGGTTTCTTGGGCGCGGGGTCAATCTCATCCGGCGAGGCGGGCACCGGGTTGAGCACACTTTCCGAAGCTTTCGAAGCCGAAGCGGCGGGCGCGGTAGAGAGTTGCAAGTCGACCGCGGGAGGATCCGGTAACGGGTTCGTCGCCGGTTCGGCGCCGCTCAAACTGTCGGCGTCAGTCTCGTGCGGCGTAATCGAGATAGGCGCCGCGGACAAGACCGGTCGAGGTGCCTTTCTGGCCGGAACGCGTGCGAGCTTGCCGGTGCGGACCGACTCGGCCCGGGAAGGCTCAGCCGCAGCAGGCGGAGTTAAAGCGGGGACACTCCCGGAGACACCGGCCGGCGGTGGAACCACCGCCGGCCCGGGTGGTTTCACGTATCTTCTGGCTTGGACCGGCACGGCCGGGCGTTGGTGCAATCCCCAAAGTGCGGCAGACAGGGAGGCGCACGAGATGGCACACGCGGCGGCGATCGCCGCAGCGATCCCGCGGGGCATGAAGCTGGCGGCCGGCCGCACCGCGGGCGGCAGCGTGGCGGCCTCTTCCAGCGCATCCCGAAACGCGGCCGAGCTCTGAAACCGCCTGGCCGGGTCTTTCTCCATCGCTTTCAGGATGATCTCGTTCAACCGCTCGCCGATGGCCGGATCGAGGGTGGTGGGCGCCGCGGGCGGCGTCTCCACATGAGCCCGCATGACGGCATAGCCATTCTTTCGCGGAAACGGCACCTGGCCGGTGGCGATTTCGTAGAGCACCACGCCGGTCGAGTAGACATCGCTGCGGGCATCGACTTCGCCCGACCCATCCACCTGCTCGGGCGCAATGTACATCGGCGTGCCGAGCGACTGGTTGGAGCTGGTGATGCGGGCGCGGTCGATCACGTGAGCGAGCCCGAAATCCGTCAGCTTGACCGTGCCATCCGGAGTGATGAGGATATTTTCCGGCTTGATATCGCGATGAATCACGCCCGCCCGCTCCGCATAATCGAGACCGGCGAGCATCTGGAGGACGTAGTGCCGGCCTTCGGCGAAAGGCAGCCGGCCGCGGTCGAGCACGGCACGGAGCGATTCGCCGGGCACGCGTTCCATTACCAGAACAAGACCAGCTGCGGTGCGAAAGGCGTGGTAAACCGCGGCGATGTTGGGATGCTGCAGGCCGGCCTGCACCTGGATCTCGCGGAGAAAGCGCTGCTGGTCCTCTTCCGGTCCTGCGGAATCCAGCATCAGTTTCAGCGCGTCGATGCGCCGGGTAATGACATGCTCGGCCTCGAACACGATTCCATAGGCGCCGCTGCCAAGCCGCGCCAGGATGCGATAATCACCGATCTGTGAGCCGGGCTCGAAGGGCATGGGTCGACCTGAGCATGAATCGATTGTATCGGGCGCGGGCGGCGCCAACAATTGGCCATACGTTAGCGCAGAAATGGCAACCGAAGTAGCTGGAGCGAATTCCACCAGAGTCAAGCCCTGCCGAAGCACTGTACCCTCTTATGCCTCACGGCCCTCTCCGTAGGCGGACCGCCGGCTTGACCGGAGTTGGGAATTGGAATGGATGCGTTTGTGTTCCCCTGAATCCGACGGATGCTCCGGAGCATCCACATCTAAGGGTGTGCTAAGCCTTTGAGGAGGGGATAGATGGTAGCGGTCCCGGTTGCAGACTCGTCGACGGCGGCGCGATACGAAGCGTTGATTCGGATCTCCAACTCCGTCCGCGCCGGCTACCAGCCTGAGGGTCTGTTTGAGGTCCTGGTTCACGAGCTGAGAAAGGTAATCCCGTTCGACGCGATCGCGCAGTTCGACGAGTCGGCGAACAAGATGCACTGGCACCTGGGGCCAACCTGCCGTCGGCGCGAAGGCTGTCCTTCCGAAGTCGAAGGCGGTGAAAGCTTGCCGCGCCTGGTATATCGCACCCAGGAAACCGTCGTTCTGGGAACTCTGGAGGGCGAGACGCGGTTTCCGGAATTCAGCCGGAAAATGCGGGAGAACGGCCTGAGGTCGTTATGCGCGTTCCCTCTGACGACGGCACATCGCCGGCTCGGCACCCTGCTGATCGGCAGCATTTACTCGAACGCCTATTCACCAGAGGAAGTACGATTCTGTTCGTTGGTGGCAGACCAGATTGCGCTGGCCACCGACGATGCGATCAATTTCCAGGCATCCCAGAAAGCGCAGGAGCGCCTGGGACTCCTTCTTGACCTGACGAATCGCGTGGTGTCGAATCTCGAGCTGCGCGACGTCCTGCGCGAAATTTCGGCGCAGGTTCGCCGCGTAATGCATTGTGACGGCGCCGGCGTCGCCTTACCGGGCCGCGAAGACGGCAAGCTGCGACTGTACGCTTTGGATTTTCCCGATGCACCGCCCCATCTCCAGGAGGGATACCAACCTCGCCGGGACGACGATGAAGCGCCGGTGCGTGCTTTTCGCACGGGGCAGACTGTAATCGTACCCGAGAAGGAACTCCGGAACGGTATCTACTCGGTGATGCATCTTCCCATGAAAGGACGCGACGGTATGGTAGGAGTGCTTTCCCTGGGCACCCGGCGTGAGGGCGCGTTTACGCCCGACGATATCGCGTTCCTGACCCAGGTTGCCCATCAGGTTGCGATTGCGATTGAAAACGCGCGTACGTTCGGCGAAGTTTCGGACCAAAAGAACCAGCTTGCGTTGGAGAAGCTATATCTGGAAGACGAGTTGCGCAGCGAGCTGAAGTTCGAAGAGATTGTCGGCAGGAGCGAGGCGCTCCGCCGCATTCTGGAGCAGATCGAGACCGTTGCGCCGACCGATTCCACCGTTCTCATTTACGGCGAGACGGGATCCGGCAAGGAATTGATTGCGCGAGCGGTCCATAATCTCAGCACGCGCAAATCGGGCGCATTCGTCAAACTCAACTGCGCGGCGATTCCCACCGGCCTGCTGGAGAGCGAGATGTTCGGGCATGAGAAGGGAGCGTTTACGGGCGCGATTTCGCAGCGCATCGGCCGGTTTGAGCTGGCGAACCGCGGCACCATGTTTCTCGATGAGATCGGCGAGATCCCGCTCGAATTACAGCCGAAGCTCTTACGCGTTTTGCAGGAGCGGGAGTTTGAGCGGCTCGGTTCAACACGCACGCTCCGTACTGACGCCCGGCTGATTGCCGCTACCAATCGCGACCTGGAATCGTTGGTGGGGGAGCAGAAGTTCCGGTCGGATCTCTACTATCGGCTGAACGTGTTTCCCGTCCGCGTTCCCGCGCTGCGCGAGCGGCCCGAGGACATTCCGCTGCTGGTGCGGCATTTTGTCCAGCAGTACGGCCGGCGGCTCGGCAAAGCGATCGATGCGATCCCAGCCGACACCATGAACGCGTTGACGCGTTATCCATGGCCGGGTAACATCCGGGAGCTGCAGAATGTGATCGAGCGGGCCGTCATTCTGACTAGCGGTCCTGTTCTCACGGTGCGCACCGACGATCTGCGCCCACCGAACCCCGCGCGTGTACCGGCCCCGGCGGCTCCAGCGAATGGCCTCTCTCCACGGCCCGCCGTCAACATACGCCACGCTCTGGAACAGGCCGAACGGGAGCAGATCCTGACCGCCCTCGAAAAGAGCAAGTGGGTCGTTGCGGGTCCGGATGGTGCGGCCGCGCGTCTGGGAATGAAGCGGTCGACGCTGCAGTCGCGGATGCAGAGGCTCGGTATCCGCATCTCGCGAACAGGAGCCTGATTCCGCACGCGATATGCTTGTAACGGGGCACCGAGCGAGATCGCCCCGGCCGGCAGAATTCGGATTGAGGGTTTAGAGCGGTGCCTTACCATCTGGAGATTGTTCACACTCTGGCGTTTATCGAGCGGCACGGGTACGCGCTGCTGTTCTTCTGGGTGCTGGCGGAGCAAGGCGCCGTTCCGTTGCCGTCGGCCCCGCTGCTCCTCGCGGCCGGCGCACTGAGCAGTGCCGGCCGCCTGCATCTACTGCCCGCGATTTTATGCTGCCTGATTGCCGCCCTGGTTGCCGATAGCATCTGGTTCGAACTGGGCAGGCGCCGCGGCCGCCAGGTTCTCCGGATCGTTTGCCGGCTTTCGCTCGAACCGGATTCGTGCGTGCATCAAACGGAAAGCGCCTTCCGGAAGTGGGGAATGCGCTCCCTGCTGGTCTCGAAATTCATTCCGGGGCTGAGTACCGTGGCCGCGCCGTTGGCGGGCCATTCCAGAAGCTCTTACGGCCGATTCCTGCTCTACGATAGCGCCGGGGCTTTGATCTGGAGCGGATCGTATATTACGGCCGGATATTTGTTCAGCCAACAGTTGGAGAAGATCGTCGGCTATGCCTCGCGCCTGGGATCGAATCTGATCCTGCTCGTGGCCGCATCGTGCGCAATCTGGATCGGATGGAAATTTGTGCAACGTCGCCGGTTCTTGAGACAGTTAGACGTTGCGCGCATCACACCCGCCGAACTGCAGCAGCGGCTCGGCGCGGGCGATGAGCTTTGTATCGTCGATCTCCGGGGTGGCTTCGCGGGCGAACCGGCCCTCATACCCGGAGCCATTCGGATTTCGCCAGGAGAGCTGACAGTTCGCGGTCAGGAGATTCCGCGGGACCGCGAAATCATTCTCGTCTGCAGTTGACCCAATGAAGCTTCGAGCGCCCGTGCGGCGCTCCTGTTGAAATCGCAGGGCATCGGCCGGGTGCGCCCTCTACTGGGTGGGGCGGAGGCCTGGGAAAAATTCGCGGCTTCACAGGAAGCATCGGCACCGGGCTCGTTTCGGCACCAAACGTGGTAATTGGCCTCCAGCGAAGTAGCGCCGGCGCGGTCATTAACCGGGAAGCCCTTTAAGTGGGCGCGCAACGTTTGGCCTCGGCGTGAGAGTGCCGAAAAACAAAGCAAGTGCCGATGCAAGTGCCGAACGTCGGCAGGTGCCCGCTCGAGGCTGGACCTACTCAATCGAGCACCTGGCCCGCGGAGTCCAGGGGCGCTGGTATCCATGTTCCCCGCCGCGATTCTGGCAACAGTCGTGCCCTCAGCCCGAGTTCGGTACAGCCTCTTTCCAGGTGCGCGGAGCAAACACATGAACGACTACCACCCGCGAGAATCGTCCATACCAGACCGGCTGATCGCCGGGACGACTTCCGCGGCCCTTATCGCTTTCGGAATCACCTTTTTCGATGACGCCGTCATTATGGGTCACACGATTCTCACACTGGGCCTCCTCAGCGCTGGCAACGAACTGCTGAAGCTGCGAGCGGCGCGGTCCGGGGCCGATAATCGACGCGTGAGGCTTGGGCTGGCCCTTGCCTACGTGACGCTCGTACTGGCAGGCTTTCTGTTTCCGCCGCCCGGAGATGCGGTGACGAATTCGCACTCCGCACGGCAGAGCAGTGACAGCATCAAGACCGGGACCCGGAGCACCGGCCGCAAGTCAAAAGCCTGAGGGCGATTCCAGGCCGGCGGCCCAATAGAGATCAGCCCGGCCCCTGATCCGGGTCAGAGCCGGACCCTCCGGTTTTGTGCGTCAGGTTAGCGCAAAGAGTTGAAGATCGCGCCGTCAGAATCTCCCGGACTTTCAGGGCCAGTTGTTCGGGACGGAATGGTTTCTGGATGAAATTCGCGCTCTGTGCCGGAAGCCCGTGGCGCATCGTAGCGTCATCCGTGTAGCCCGACATATACAACACTCTGATCCCAGACCAGCGATCCCGTATCTGATCCGCCAATTCCTTACCGCTCCCCGTCGGCAGCACCACGTCGGTCAGCAGCAGGTCCAGATGTCCCTGCTCCCGCTCGCATAAGAGTAGTGCGCTCTCGGTATCCGCCGCCTGGAAGATCCGGTAACCATATGAGCGAAGAGCGGCGGCCACATATGTCCTCACTTCCGCCTGGTCCTCCACTACCAGCACAGCCTCTGTTCCGCGCAGTTCCCTGGTGGTCACCGCTCCTTTGGAGTCGGACGGAGTGCCCTCCGCACCGGGCAAATATATCCTGAAAATCGATCCGCGGCCCAGCTCACTTTGGACCTCAATGAAGCCGTCGCTCTGTCCTACGATGCCCTGGGCCATGGACAAACCTAATCCCGTCCCTTTTTCGGCTTCTTTGGTGGTGAAGAAAGGCTCGAAGATATGCCGGCGGGTCTCTTCTGTCATCCCTTCGCCGTTGTCACTCACCGTCAGCACGACATAACGGCCGGCGCGTGCACGGGGATGTGCCTGCACTTCGTCCCGGCTCCATTCCACAATGCTCGTCTCGATCCGCAGCTTGCCTCCCCGCGGCATGGCATCCCGCGAGTTGACCACCAGGTTCATGAGCACCTGTTCCAATTGCCTCGGATCGGCATAGATGACTGCCGCTCCCGGATGCAAATTGACCAGCAGTTCCACATCCTCGCCCACCAGACGCGCCACCATCGGACGGGTTTGTTCCACCAGGCGGTTCAGATCGAGTAGTTGCGGCTGCCGTGCCTGCTTGCGGCTGAAGGCCAGCAACTGTCGAGTCAGACCCGAGGCCTGATCTCCAGCGTTGCGGATTTCTTCCATCTTTTCCCGCAGCGGGTCGCCGGGGTGCAATTGTCTCAGCACTAAATCGCTATAGCCATTGATCACCGTCAGCAGATTGTTGAAATCGTGAGCGATGCCTCCTGCCAGGCGGCCCACACTTTCCAGTTTCTGTGCTTGCCGGAGTTGTTCCTCCAGGGCGGCGCGCTCTTGTTCGAATCGCTTACGTTGCGTCACGTCTCTGAGTACGCTGAATACCGCGAGCCCGCCGGGCAGGTCGATGATCGTACTCGACCCTTCCACTGAAGTCTGCTCGCCGTCCCACCGCCGCAATGTCACTTCAAAGTGCGGCTCAACGCTATGGGACACGACTTGTTCACGATAGCTCGACAGCGCCGGCTCGGAATCATCCGCATGCCAACATGTAAACGGCTGTCCGGGCAAGGTATCCAGCGGTTTCGCGAAGATGCGGGCCAAAGCCGGGTTCGCCCGCAAAATAATTCCCTCGCGGTCCGTTAAGAGCAGACCGTCCATCGATGCATCCCATATCAAACGGAGCTGCTCTTCCGAGCGCGCCACCGCCTCCTCAGCCTGGCGGCGCTGCGCGATTTCGCGGTCCTTATCCTCGACCAACTTGGCCAGCACCATCTGCGCAGACTCCAATTGTTGGGTTTTGCGTTCGAGCTTCCGCACCAGCCGCTCGTTATAGAGACTCAGCGTCTTTTCGTCATCGCGCAGGTCGCTCACAGGAACAGGGATCTTCCCGCTCTCGCCCTCATGCACAACCTGCTCGATGATCGCCAGGAACTTGTCCGGATCGACGGGCTGCACGATGAACCGTGATGCGCCCAGCGCCAAACCCAACTTCTCATCCTGCTTCGCTGTATAGGTGGCGGTATAGAAGACAAACGGAATGCGTTTCAGGCGCTCGTCGTACTTAACCGCGCGGCAGAACTGGAATCCGTCCATTACAGGCATCAGGATGTCGGAGACAATCAGGTC
This sequence comes from Bryobacteraceae bacterium, assembly GCA_035508655.1. Lineage (GTDB taxonomy): Bacteria > Acidobacteriota > Terriglobia > Bryobacterales > Bryobacteraceae > DATGMB01. The sequence continues at coordinate 20,185 of DATJMP010000151.1, read as the reverse complement.
GAAGCTCTGGACGGCCAGTTTCTCGAGAGCTTCGGCGCCGTTATGGGCGCCGACCATCTCGTGTCCGTGGGAGCGCACGATTGTTTCGACAAGGTAGAGGTTCTCGGCGTTGTCGTCGACACCCAGGATTCTCATAACGGCCTCGCTATGCGCTCCCCAGCATCGACCACATCCTCCAGGGAACGCTTCGGGTTCATCCGATGCTGAAGGCGGTCGTTACCGTCACTGAAGGTCAGGCTTTTGGGTGACATAGGCTACTCCGGACTTGGTCAACAAACGTGCTTGGGTTAATCGGTTTCTCGATATAAGCGGTTGCGCCTGCGGCCAGGGCTCTCTCGCGGTCTCCCACCATCGCATAGGACGTCACGGCAACGATCGGTGTGCTGCGAAGTGTCGGATTCCCGCGCAGTTCCGCTGCAACCGCATAGCCGTCGATCTCGGGTAATTGGATGTCCAGCAGGATAATATCCGGGAGCAGCGTGCTGGCCAGAATAATCCCGGCCCTGCCATCACGGGCCTCATGCACGATGAAGCCGTTCTTCTCCAACATGAACCGCATCAGGTAGAGATTCTGTTCGTTATCCTCGATAACCAGAACTGTCTTGTTCACGGGTTTTGTCCAATTCAAGAGGCAGCCGGACGGTGAAGGTGCTCCCTACTCCGGGAACGCTGTCCACAGATATATCGCCGCCTAAGCGTTCCACTAGCCGCTTGCAGATGGCGAGACCCAGCCCGGTTCCTTCGTGCTTACGCGCCAGACCTGAGTCCGCCTGCCGAAAAGGTTCGAAAATGTTTGCGATCTGCTGAGGATCAATGCCAATTCCGGTATCCCGGACTGCCATCACCAACCAACCGTCCTCCCGCCGGCTGATCAGAACCACTTCGCCTTTGTCGGTGAACTTGACGGCATTGCCGAGCAGATTGAGTAGAATCTGTTCCGTGCGCCGCTCGTCGCCTAGAATCCAATCCACTGCCGGCGAAATTTCCGCGCGCAGCGCAATGCTCTTTGCTCGGGCCAACGGCAGGACCGTGGCCATCACCTTCTGGATCGCCTCTGAAAGCGAGAATGGCCTGTAGACAAGTTCGAGCTGGCCGGATTCGATCTTCGAGATGTCCAGAACGTCATTGATCAGGGCCAGCAGATGCCTGGCGCTGTTCTGTACCATCCCGAGCTGCTTGGCCTGTTCATCGTTCAAAGGCCCCGCAAGTCTCTGCAGGATGACCCCGGTAAAACCAATAATCGAGTTGAGCGGAGTGCGCAGCTCGTGCGACATCGTCGCCAGGAAAGCCGACTTCAAATGGTCGGCGGACTCAGCCGCTTCTTTGGCCTTCACCAATTCCGCGGTGCGTTGCCGCACCCGTTCTTCCAGCTCAAGGCGTGCCTTTTCCAGCGAGGTCAGCGCCGCCGCCCGTTCCTGATGCGCGCGCAGCGACGAGATGCCATGCACTACGTTTTCACCGAGCTCGCTGATGAGGTTGACCTCGGCTGAATCAAACGCATCAGGCTCGTCCGCATATATAGCCAATGCTCCACAAACCGAATTCTCCAAACGCAAGGGCACCGCCAGAACCGATTGAAAACTCCGCGTCTCCAAAGCGTGACGCCAGACCGCAAAATCTTGCTGATCCCGGATATGGTTCACAACCACCGGCTTACCTTCACGGATGGCGCGGCCGACGGCTCCCCGGCCGTACGCGTTATCGGCCCAACTCACATGAATACGATCCAGGAATCCCTCCGCCGGACCGGCGAAAGCGACCGGATCGACGGTCTGGGCTTCGTCGGATTCGGCGTATCCGATCCACGCCATCTGGTAGCCCGCCGGCTCAACCGCCAGGCGGCAGATCTCATTCAGCAGGCCCTGCTCATCGGTCGCGTGTACTACCGCGGCGTTGCAGGAGGATAATAGCCGCAATGCCCGGTCCACCAGCCGAAGCGATTCCTCTCTTGCCTTCCTCTCGGTAATGTCCGTCGAAATTCCGCAAAGGGCATAAAACTTGCCCTCGCCGTTCCGGAGCGCGACCTTGATACTGCGATAGCTGTGCAGGCGGCCCTCGAACTCCACCTCCTCCTCATACTCGAGGGCCTTGTCACTCGCTGCCACTTTGCGATCATTGGCTACAAATTGCCGCGCGGATGTTTCGGGAAAGATCTCGAAGTCCGTCCTTCCCCTCACTTCCTCTAGGTCGACGTGGAAGGATTCGGTCCAGCAGCGATTGACGAAGGTGTATCGGCCGGCTTCGTCCTTCATATAGATCATTGCCGGAGAGTGGTCGAGTACAGCCTGCAATTCCATCTTGCTCTTGAGAACCTGCTCCTCGGCCCGCTTCCGTTCGGTCATGTCCGTTACCATGACCAGCATGCCGTCGCCACCGTGCAGTTCATCCGGAATCGGCGTGGCGGACAGCGCGCCCCACAATTCGCTCGAGTCCTTGCGCCGCAACTGGTACTCGCGCCCCTGCTCGGTTGGTGAGGGGCAGGGGAATCCATCGCCACAGAATTCGCGCGCGCTTTTCCCCAGCATCTCCTCCGGCTCATATCCCAACATTTGGGCGAACTGGCGATTCACAAAAGTCGTGCGATTTTGTGCGTCGAGGGTCCAGATGCCTTGGTTGGCCATTTCCACAATGAGCCGGTAGCGCCGCTCGCTTTCCAGCACCGCCTCTTGCGCCGCCTGTTTCCGAATCACCTCTTCCCGCTCCGCCTCCGCATTGCCCCGTTCAGCGATGACGGCCGCCAAGAGCAGCCCTGAGATAGTCACGGTCGCAAAGAAGAACTGCAGAAGGAGCGCGTTGGTCAGATGGTCTCCGCTCGAGAACGGCCCGGAGCCTCGAGCGGTTTCGATGACAGCGAAACTGCCGATCACAATGTTGGTTACTGCCGTGCCACTAATCCCGAAGCGGATGGCCGCCCACAGAACGAAAGGAAAGACCAGCAGGGCGAGTACACTATCATGGACCGCAAAGTGAAGCCGCTCGTCAAACAAAAGCAGGCAGGCTGCCGCTAAAAGAACAAGCAATGCAGAGAATTCCAGAACGCGGCGGGCGAGATGCGGTTGCGCCCACTCTCCCAACGATAACAATAGGGGAGCGACGGAGAGGATGCCGGTAGCATCACCGACATAGTAGATGAGCCAGGTTGGCCGCATCGTTGGCCAAGGCTTGATTCCGAACAGGGAAAATACTGAACTACCGAACGAAGCACTTATTACTGAGGCCAGTGCCGCCGGAAATGCGATCAGCCCCAGCACGTCTCGGAGCCGGGAAAGCGAGATGTCGAATCCACGGATACGGCGGAGCAGAAAGTACCCCGCGATCGCGGCAGACGTATTCCCTACTGCCAGGCCTGCCGCCGCCAGAGGCGGAAGTGGTGAGAAAAAGTTAACCAGAAAGCCGGCCGCTGCAATCGCGGGCCAACAGTCCAGGCCGAAACGCAGTAAGCACGCCAGTGCGACTCCCGAGGCAGGCCAAATTGGAGAAACGTTGCTGGCCGTGAATGGAATTGCCAGGCCGATCCTCCCCGCCACCGCATAAAGCGCAGCGGTCGTCACGAGCCGGGCCGCGTACTTAGCAGTTCTCACGCCAAGGGTACCGTCCGATTTGCGGAGTCGCGAGTGTTCTTTGCGATACGTCTCGATCCCGCGGAGCGCGTCCCCTGATGAGAAGCACTTTCTCAGAACCGCGATTGCATCATACTACGGAGTAATGTGGACCAAGTGTGAGCCAGCTGCTAAATCTAATGCAGAAGTTCGGAAGTGATTCGGAAAGTCGGACGTTTCATAGATTAGTCTGACCCAAAACCCGGAGATGATATGGCGGTGCAGTGAAATCCAGCCCTGGATGGATGTGATCTCGTGGACGAAACCGGACAATAACGAATGTGGAGAAAGGCACGGCTGCGTGGTGACATGCACGCCTGTGAGTTTCTGGCAATTGGCTCTATGCGGATTCGCTCAGGCCCGCGGTTGCGGGCAATAGGACGTTGCTCGCTCCAATGTCATGGGCTTGATTCGATGCAGTCGGTCTGCAACTCCGAGGACAAATCCGTCCTGCCCGGGTGGGCCTATCAGGGTCACCAAACGGCAGGTCGCTCGAGGTGAACCCCGAAGGTACCCCCGTTGCGCACAAATCGAGAAGGCTCAAGAGTTATTGCGTAATCCTACCCCGGCCACAGTGAGGATCAATTATTAAATTCTTGTGATCGGGCCACTTCGGCATCAGACCTGCAAAGTCTTCAGGTACGCCACGCTCTCGACCGTCAGATCCCAGCTCTGCTCGACGAAATAGTTCTTTACGCCGGCGGCTTTGGCTGCCGTAAGAATCTTAGCCCAATCCACCTTGTCCTTACCCACGGCTAGGCCTGGTCCCCGTCCGCCGCGGCCCCGGCCCGGTCCCGCAGGCTGCGCCGGCGGATCTAAGTTGACGCCCTGCAAGTGCAGCGAAACCCAGTGGCCCGGATATTTCCGGAAGTACATCACCGGGTCGCCCACTACTCTCATGGAGGACATCTGGAATTGCATTTTCACCAGCTTCGGATCCAGCAGCTCGAGTAACACCTGGTAAGTCAGGCGTCCATCGACCTGCGACTGCTCGAACGCCTCGTTGTGCAGAAACTGTTGGATTCCCGCCTTGGCTGCCACCTCGCCGATGCGGTTGTACGCCTCGGCAGCCCGCTTGACCACGTCCACGGTGATGTGGTCGCCCTCCATGCCCTCAAACCCGGCTGCGCCGTGGCCGCTCGGCGCTCCCAGGCTGGCCGTTCCCATCTGCGTCATGCCGAGGTCCCTGGCCCACGCAATCGCCTCCTCGTGCCGGTTGCGCAGCTCGGCCATTTCGAAATGTCCGCTGGGACATTGAAGACCGTGATCCTCCAGGATTTTTCTCGTCTGCTTCCCGTCAGCAAGCACGGCAAATTCGGCGTACGCGGTCGAACACAACTCCAGGTTCCGCACGCCGATCTCCGCCATGTCTTTGCAGAGACCGGCGAAGTCGCCGTCCTGGATCCGTTTGCGGTGCGGATATGTCTGGCTTCCGATCGGAATGCTCATCGGAACCGCGCCCATCTCCCGCGCTCCCGTCGCCAGGAGACCGGCCGCAGCCGTATCCTTCGCCGCCTTCCGAAAAAGCTCCCGTCTCGACATTCCCGACATATCTCCCTCCATCCGGATTCCTGGATCCCGGGCATCAACGCCACGGACGATTGTACAACAAAGAGAATCGGGAATAGGGGAATTGAGGATCGGCGACACCGGAAATGCATTCGCGGGCTGACCGGTCCACCTCTGCCCGCCTGGGGCGCAGCTTCACTGCACGGGTGTAAGTTGCCACGCCGGCACTTCCTGCCGCAGTTCCCGGCGGTAGACGCGGAGCTTTCGGCTCAACGTGCGGCGGGAAATACCCAGCAGGTCGGCAGCTTTCTGGTGGTGGCCCTCGGTACGCGCCAGCGCGGTCAGAATCGCGTCGCGCTCGAGTCCCTCCAACAGCAGGCCCCTCTCGGGCGTCATCGGCAAGGGACCGCGAACCCGCGCCGGCAGGTCCTCGGCTTCGACTACGTACTTCCGGGCGGAAACAATCGCGTTGACCACCGCATTGCGCAATTCGCGGATGTTGCCCGGCCAGCTGTAGCGGCAGAGAGCGGAAACGGCCGCCTTCGCAAAGACCGCGCGCTCGGAGTGCTGGGCAAGGAAATATTCGGCCAGCGGAACGATATCGTCAATGCGCTCGCGCAGCGGCGGCACGCGGATTTCGTACTCGGCCAGGCGGTGGTAGAGGTCGGAACGGAAACGTCCAGCCGCCACCCCGCGCTCCAGATCCTGGTTCGTGGCAGCGATAACGCGCACGTCCACCTGCACCTTTTTCTGTCCGCCCAGCCGGTAGTAGGGCACGGCATCGAGCACCCGCAGCAACTTCACCTGCATACGCGGATCGAGTTCGGCCACCTCGTCCAGGAAGAGCGTGCCGGTATGGGCCAGCTCGAACATGCCCGGCTTGGCGGAATCGGCGCCGCTAAAGGCGCCTTTTTCGTGTCCGAACAGCTCACTCTCCATCAGCTGGTCCGGCAACGCCCCGCAGTTGATATCTACAAAGGGCTTGGAGCAGCGCAGCGAATAGTGGTGAATCGCGCGGGAAACGATTTCCTTCCCGCTCCCAGTCTCGCCCGTGATCAGCACCGCCACATTGGCACGGGCTACACGCTGCGCGAGTTCCAGTACCCGCGTCATCGCCGTACTGCCGATGATGGCAGTCATTCCCAGGAACACGTGTCGTTCGACGGCCATGTCGCTTCCTTCGCTTCTCTCTGTCCTTATCGTCTGCTTTTTGGAATTTGCACGGGCCCGGCCGATAAGCACACTGACGGGCTCCCGCCATGCAACTGCGCGCCAAACTCTACATCGCGATCGTGCTCACGGGAGGGTCTGCCAGCCTGGCCTACGCCATGACCGGCTGGAGCTGCAAGGACCAGCTGCATTACCTTTGCCAGCTCGCCATCGCCTTGGTCGCCTCGGGGCTGAAAGTAACCCTGCCCGGCATCCTCAGCACCATGTCCGTGAGCTACGTCTTCGTGGTGCTGAGCATGATGGAGTTCAGCTATCCGGAGACCGTCGCGCTCGCCTGCATGGCGACTGCCGTGCAATGCCTGTGGCGGCCCAAGTACAAACCTAGATTCCTCCAGTTGATCTTCAATGTCGCCAGCATGGCGATTGCGGTCTCGGTCGGATACGGGATCTACCACGTGCTGCCGGCAGGCAGCGCGGCTCTGCCGTTGCGGGTCGGCTTGGCTGCCATCGGCTACTTTCTCAGCAACACGCTGTCGATCGCCGGCGTCGTTTCCGTTACGGAAGGCAAGAATCTGCGCCGCATCTGGCAGGAATGCTACTTCTGGTCCTTTCCTTATTACCTGGTAGGCGGTGCCATCGCCGGGCTGATCAGCATCTCGAATCACCGTCTCGGCTGGCAGACTACTTTCTTCGGTCTCCCCGTGGTCTACGTGATCTTCCGGTCGTACCGGCTCTACCTTGGCCGGCTGGAGTTGGAAAAGAACCACGCGGAAGAAATCGCCGCCCTGCATCTCCGCACCATCGAGGCGCTGGCGCTGGCCATCGAAGCCAAAGACGAGAACACCCACGAGCACCTTCAGCGGGTACAGGTCTACGCCGTGGAATTGGGCAAGAAAGTGGGCTTGGAAGAGGGCCACCTGCAGGCGCTGCGCGCGGCCTCCCTCCTGCACGACATCGGCAAGCTGGCGGTGCCGGAGCATATTATCTCGAAACCGGGAAAGCTGACCCCGGAAGAGTTCGAGAAGATGAAGATCCATCCCATCGTCGGCTCGGAGATCCTCGCCCGGGTGCAATTTCCCTACGCCGTGGCGCCGGTTGTGCGCGCCCATCACGAGAAATGGAACGGCACCGGCTACCCGGACGGATTGAAAGAAGAGCAGATTCCGATCGGGGCGCGCGTGCTGGCGTTAGTAGATTGCTTTGACGCCCTGGCTTCGGATCGAGAGTATCGCCAGGCGCTGCCGCTGGAAGAGGCGATGCGGCAGATCCGCGCCGAATCCGGGGCAAGCTTCGATCCGGCGTTGGTGCGGATTCTGGAGCAAAACTATCAGGCGTGGGAGAAGCTGGCCTGGGCTCAGGATTCGCCCGCCGGCCGCCTGTCGAGAAATTTGGTCGCCAACGGAATGGCGCCGGCGCCCGGCTTACCGCAGGGCGCTGACCAGCAGCAGCCGGAATTTCTGGCGTCCATCGCAGCAGCGCGCCAGGAGGTCCAGACGCTCTATGAGCTGACGCAGGATCTGGGAAATTCCTTGAATTTGCATGAAACGCTGTTGGCGCTGGACACCCGGCTGCAGAAGTTGATCCCTTACCATGCCATTGCCGTGTATGTGCGGCGTGATGCCACGCTGGTGCCGGAATACGTCAATGGCGAAAATTTCCGCCTGTTTTCCTCGCTGGCGATCCCGGTGGGGCAAGGTCTTTCCGGCTGGGTGGCGGAGACGGGCAAGCCGATCATCAACGGTAACCCCTCGGTCGAGCCCGGCTACCTGAACGATCCCACCAAATTCAGCAACCTGCGTTCGGCGCTGGCGGTGCCGCTCGAAAACGCGGTTGGCGTGGTCGGCGTGCTGGCGCTCTATCACCTGGGTAAGGACGTATTCACCAAAGACCATCTTCGGGTGTTGCTGGCCATCAACCCGAAAATTTCGCTGACCATCGAGAACGCGCTGAAATTCCAGCAGGCGGCCATCTCGGCCACCACTGACGCGCTCACTTCGCTGCCGAATGCGCGTTCCCTGTTCCTGCACCTGGACGCGGAGCTTTCGCGCGCCCGCCGCACGCAGGAGAGGCTGGCCGTGCTGGTCTGCGATCTGGACGGCTTTAAGCAGGTCAACGACCGGTTCGGCCACCTGGAGGGCAACCGCGTGCTCAAACTGGTGGCGGCGGGCCTGCGCGAATGCTGCCGCGAGTATGACTACGTGGCGCGCATGGGCGGCGATGAATTCGTCCTGGTGCTCCCGGGGATGCTCGAACAAGATCTGGCGCCCAAAGAGCAGGCATTACAGAAGGTAGCGGCGGAAGCCGGGCTGGTGGTCTGCGGCGAGCGCCTGCTGAACATAAGCATCGGGGCGGCATTCTTCCCGGAGAATGGCACGGACGCCGAAGGCCTGCTGGCGGAAGCCGACCGGCGGATGTACGGCACCAAGCAGGCGCATAAGAGATGCGCGGCCACTGATCTGGCCGCTCTGGCCGCCTCAGTCGAGGACAGGGACAGTTTGTCCCACGACGCCAATTCGTCCCCGCGGCACGACCGTCCCGCGCTGAATTGAAGGCACTTGCTGATGGTTGGACAGGTGCAATACAGGTACCGCGAGCCACTATGAAAACTCCACTTCGAACGATTCTCCTGATTCCAACAATCGCCGCCTGGGCACTGGCTGGCACGGTGTCGCCTGACTTTCAGGTGACCAACCCGATGACGCCTGTCCGGGTGGTGGTGCAACTTGCAGCTCCGAACTCCAGCTCGTTCATCGGCCAGCTCAGCCGAAACGGCGGGGCGGTGCAGAAGCAGTTTCTGAATTTTCCGTCGACGGTCGTGGTGACGGTGCCGGCGGGTGCGGTCAAACTCCTCGCGAACCTTCCCTTCGTCAAATACGTTTCGCCCGACCGCGTCAACAACAAGGCGAAACTCGACCTGACGACAGCCACGGTAGGCTCGACCGTCGCCTTTCAAAATAACCTGACCGGCGCAGGAATTGGCGTAGCCGTCATCGACAGCGGCATCGACACAACCAACGCCGACCTGGCCGGACGCGTCGTTTACAGCCAGGACTTCACCGGTGAAGGGATCACGACGGACCTGTACGGGCATGGCACGCACGTGGCCGGTATTGTAGGAGGCAGCGGCACCAATTCGAGCGGCCTGTATCGCGGCATTGCGCCGGGCGTGAAGCTGATCAACCTGCGGGCGCTGGATGAAACAGGCTCCGGCTACGATTCCAATATCATTGCTGCCATCGATGAAGCCATTTCTCTACAGCAGAAGTACAACATCCGGGTGATCAACCTGTCGATGGGCCGTCCGGTCTTCGAATCCTGGTACAACGATCCGCTGTGCCAGGCGGTGGAAGCGGCCTGGCAGGCGGGCATCATGGTAGTGGTTTCGGCCGGCAATGACGGGCGCGACAACTCCGCCGGTACAGATGGTTATGGCACCGTCACGGCTCCGGGCAACGATCCCTGGGTGATCACCGTCGGGGCCATGAAGACCGAAGGCACGCCCGGCCGCAGCGACGACCTGGTGGCCAGCTACAGTTCGAAGGGGCCGACCCAGATCGATCTGTTCGTGAAGCCGGACATCGTGGCGCCTGGCAATCTGATCACGTCGCTGCGGGTGCCGGGCAGCACGCTGGACGTCGCTTATCCGTACAACCGGGTGGCGCCTTCCGTGTATGGAGGGATCGGCGTCACAGCGAAGTACTTCATCATGAGCGGGACCAGCATGGCGGCGCCCGTAGTGAGCGGCGCGGCGGCGATCCTCTTTCAGCAAAATCCGCACTTGACGCCCGACCAGGTGAAGGCGCGGCTGATGCTGACAGCCGGCAAGTCGTTTCCGGCAGCCAACACGGCCACGACGCCGGCTTCCAGCGTCGCCACCGACCCCACCACCGGAATCCGATACACGGATTACTACGACATCTTCACCATCGGTGCGGGATACCTGGACCTGGTAGCCGCCATGAACAGCACGGCCATTGCGCCCGGTTCGGCAGTCTCGCCGGTGGCTGTGCTGAATCCGTCCACCAACACGATTTCGATCGTGAATGCCAACCAGATCACTTGGGGCGAGCAGATCACCTGGGGTGAGCAAATTACTTGGGGCGAGCAAATTACGTGGGGAGAACAGATCACCTGGGGCGAATCGGTTTTCAACAGTGAAGGGGCTGTGGCGGTATCGCAAAGCACGCCGCTGGCGAGTTCGACCATGGTGGGCGCGAGTTCGATCTGGAGCGCAAGCCCGACCTTCGCCCAGAGCGCGCCGAACGCTGAGGGAACCATGGCGAAGGGAGAGAAATAAATGGGAACCGGGGAGGGAGAGATAAACGGCATGGTTGTCGGAAACCTGTTTAGCTCCTCCGGATACGCCGGCGTCTGTCCTGTCTACCCTTCTGGCGCGCCGGTAGAGGCGCGGATGACGAGTCGGTCTGCGGGCTGGGGCTCCGTGATTCCAGAGCCCCTGGCGCCCGGACAATAGGAGCGGCATCATGCAGGCCCGGCGAATCCTGGGTCAGGCCGGTTCACGCTTTTTGGTGTGGATGGCCGTTGTGGCTGCTTCCGGACTGCTGGCTGCGGCCCTGGTGCGGATGGCGCCGGGCTTCGGCATGGATGAACGCCTGCTGGATGTCCGTCTGAGCGCCGCCAGCCGGCAGGCGGTCGCCCAGCAGGCCGCGCAACAGGACAACGTACTCCGCTATTACTTCCAATACTGCCGGCGGCTGGCCCGGGGCGACCTGGGCCGGTCAACGTCTTTGGGCCGGCCGGTCCGGGAACTGCTGGCGGAGCGGCTGCCGGTGAGTCTGCGCTCGGCAGCGGCCGGTTTGGCGCTGGCCTGGGGGCTGACACTGGCCGCTGGAGCAGGGCTGATACTCGGCCGCTCCCGGCGCGGCTTCCGGGCGGCGCATGGGGCTGCGATGGCCGGCAGCGGAGCGCTGTTGTGCATCCCGGCGGCCGTCGTGGCGCTGGCCTGCGCATATGCCGATGGCCGGCCGGCACTGGCCATTACCGCCATCCTGCTCCCGCGCCTCTTCCGTTACACGCAAAGTGCGTTGGCAGCGGCGGTGTCCGCGCCGCACGTGCTGGCCGGCGAAGCCGTGGGACTGCCGGGCTGGCGCATTCTCTGGTTGTACATCGCGGCGCCGGCATGGCCGGAGTTGGCGGCCCTGGCCGGTGTCTCGGTGAGCATGGCGGCCGGTTCTACTATACCGGTGGAGGCGCTGTGCGATTCGCCCGGCATCGGCAACCTCGTCTGGCAGGCGGCCCTGTCCCGCGACCTCCCGGTGCTGGTGAATGTCACGCTTCTGATCACGGCTCTTACCACCGGAGCGAACCTGGCAGCCGATGCCGTGCGGGCGGCGAGGGAGTAGCCGGCAATGCGGCGGACGGCAGGCTCGGTTTTGTTGGCGATCACGGCCCTGCTGTTTCTGAGCGATTGCGTCGCGCCGCATCCTTATTCCGAGCAGTTTCGCGAAACCCCGCGCGCTGGGATTTGCCGCAGGTTTCCTTTAGGCACCGACGACCTGGGACGCGACCGGCTGTCCCGCTTGCTTTACGGCGGCCGGATCTCGCTCGAATGCGCGCCTGCGGCGGCTTTTGTCTCGAGCCTGCTGGCACTGACGCTGGCTTTGGCGGGCGGGTATGGCGGGCATTGGGCCGGGCGGCTCGTGGGCGTGGCGGCCGATCTGTGCCTGTCGCTTCCCTGGCTGTTTGCGCTGCTGGCGGCGCGGGCCGCTCTGCCGCTCGACGCGCCCGCCGGCGCGACTGTCCTGGTCACGTTCGGTTTGCTCAGCTTGCTCGGATGGGCGGGCCCGTGCCGCATGCTGATGGCAGCCGTCAAAGTGCGGCGGCAATCCGAATTCGCGCTGGCCGCACATGCCGCCGGCTGCTCCGGACTGCGCATCGCGGTCGTTCAAATCCTGCCGAACCTGATACCTCTGCTGTGGACGCAATTTCTGGTAACAATGCCGGCGTTTCTGCTGGCGGAAGCGAACCTGGGTCTGTTAGGCCTGGGAGTGCCGGAGCCTCTGCCTTCGATCGGCGGCATGCTGCGCGACCTGGCAGACCTGCCGAATGTGGCCCGGCATCCTCTGGCACTCGCACCGGCAGCGCTTCTGTTTGTGATGGTCAGTTGCTGCCAGCTCCTGGTTTCGGCCGATGAGTACCACGTATGAGAATCGCGACGGGCCGATCGGACACCGGCAATGGATCGGCAAATCGCATGCCCGGTCCGTGTGGACCCAGCGGTCGCAGAGGCCGGACCGGTCCGGCCTGGCGCGCGTTTGGAGTTTTGATTCAAGTCCTGCTCGCTGTCGCGCGTCTCGGTGCCCAGCAGTGGGGCGGAGAGCTGCGCGTTTGCCTGCATAGCGAGCCTCGCAACCTCGATCCGCTTCTGGTCGAGGATGAACCTTCGGAGACCGTCCGCTACCTGACCGGCGGCGTGCTGGTGCGGGTCAATCGGGCCACCCAGCAACTCGAGCCTGAGCTGGCGATCTCCTGGAAAATCGAGAACGGCGGACGGACGATCGCGTTCCGGCTGCGCGAAGGCTTGCGCTTTTCCGACGGGACCCCGTTCACGGCCGAAGACGTCGCCTATACCGTTGGGCGGCTGATGGATCCAGCACTCCACTCTCCCACCGCCGATACCTTCCGTTCGGGCAGCGGTCCGGTCCGCACCGCCGTTCGCGGCCCGCATGAAATCGCCGTGATCTTTCCCGAGCCGGTAGCCGGCGCAGCGCGGCTGTTCGACCAGGTGGCCATTCTGTCCCACCAGTCGCCTCAAAGGCCGGGCGCAGTGCTCGGTCCTTTCCGCGTCGTGGAGCATAAACCGGGATCCTACCTCTTGCTCGGGCGCAATCCGAATTACTGGAAGACGGCGAACGGCAGGCGGTTGCCGTACCTGGACGCGGTACGGTTGCAAATCGTGCAGAGCCGCGAGATGGAAGCCTTGCGCTTGCGCCAGGGGCAGATTCAGGCTATTTCGACGCTCGATCCGGACCTGTTCGACGAGGCTCCCGGCGCGCGCGATATCGGACCTTCGCCCGCAAGCGAGCTGTTATGGTTCAATCTGAAGGCAGGCGGTGCCATTCCCGCGTACCGCCGGACCTGGTTTGCCTCGCCGGATTTCCGCCATGCGATTTCTTTGGCCATCCGGCGCCAGGACCTGTGCCGGGTGGTCTACCACGGCCACGCTTCGCCGGGAATCGGGCCGGTTTCGCCCTCCAACCTGTTCTGGTTCAATCGCCGGCTCGCGCCGCGCGGATTCGACCCGGTGGCGGCACGGCGCCTGCTGGAGTCCGGCGGCTTCCGCAACTCGGGAGGCATTCTGCTCGACCGCGACGGCCACCCCGTAGAATTCTCGTTGATCACCAACAGCGGCAACCGCTCGCGCGAGCGTATGGCAGCCCTGATCGAGCAGGACCTCGCCGCGCTGGGCATTCGCTTGCACATCGTGGCGCTCGATTTCCCCTCGCTCATCGAACGAATCTCCAAGACATTCCAGTATGAAGCCTGCCTGCTCGGCACTTCTAATGTCGATCTCGATCCCAATGGGCAGATGAATGTCTGGCTCAGCTCGGCGGCCAATCACCAGTGGAATCCGGAGCAGCCGGCTCCAGCCACGCCCTGGGAGGCCGCCATCGACCACCTCATGCGGCAGCAGGCTTCCAACCTGGACGAACACCGGCGAAAAGCGCTCTTCGACCAGGTGCAGCAGATCGTTTGGGACCAGGAACCCTTTCTGTACCTGGTGAACCGGGACGCCTTGGTGGCGGCCTCACCGCTTCTCCACAACATTCAGCCTTCCGTCCTCGAGCCGCGGCTGCTGTGGAACGTGGAAAGACTATGGTTGCGCTGAACCCGGAACTGTTGCTCGAGGCTGAAATCTCGGCCGATTATCCGAAGCACCCTCGAGTGCTGGACGCGGTACGTCTCGCCATCCGGCCCGGCGAAATTGTCGGGCTGATTGGGGAAAGCGGGTCCGGCAAGAGCACGTTGGCGCTGGCCCTGATGCGACTCATCGAATTCCGTGGCGGCACCGTACGCGGCTCGATCCGCTTCGCCGGCCGCGAATTGATGGACTGCAGCGGCGGCGACATGCGGCGGATCCGCGGCCGTGAGATCTCGCTGGTGTTTCAGAGCCCGATTTCGGCCCTGAATCCCGCACTGCGCATCGAAACCCAATTGCGCGAGGCCTGGCTGGCGCACAGCCGGGAGCGCTGGAAAACCGCGCGGCCGGAAGTGGAGACTCTGCTGGAGCGAATGGGGCTGCCGGGTCAAGCCGGACTCCTGCGCCGCTACCCGCGCCAGTTGAGCGTGGGCCAGGCGCAGCGCGTGGCGATTGCCATGTCCATCCTGCACCGGCCCAGGCTGCTCATCGCCGACGAAGTCACCAGCGCCCTCGATCCGGCCTCCCGCGGGGGAATCCTTGATCTGTTCGAGCGCCTCAACGCCGAACTCGGCATCTCCGTCCTTTACATCTCGCATGACCTCGCTTCGGTTGCGCGCCTGTGCCGCACCGTGGGAGTCCTCGAATCCGGCCGCTTGGCGGTCTCGGGACCGGCGCGGACGGTGTTACAGGAATTCCAGCAGGGCAGCCTCGAAACCGGCCGGATCTTCCAGGTTGGAAAGGTGTGCGGTCGGCAAACGGCGCACGACGGCCCCTGGGATTCGGGCGGCAAGAACTTCGCCGTTGCCGGCCCAAGGAGTGGATTGGTCCTGGTCGCCGGCGATGACCAGGGTCGGCACGCCGATTCCTTCTAAGATCCTCCGGTGGTCCATGTCGCGGACGGCAGCGCAGCAGCCTGCATAACCAACCGGGTCGGTACCGAGCAGGGTATGGCGGATGGTATTCACCACCGGAACGCGGCTTGCCCGGGTCGCAGGTGAAAAGAAGCGCTCCATCGCGGCATCCGTCACCGCAGCCATGCCGCGCTCTAAGACCGTGCGCCGCCGCGTCTCGAAAGCGGATGGATCAGCCACTCGCGGCGACGTATTCGCCAGCACCAGACGGCTGAGACGGTTCCCGTGATGCGCACCCAGCCACTGGCCGACCATCCCGCCCAGCGAGAGGCCGCAGTAGGCGAAGCGGTCGCGGCCGGCGGCGTCCACGACGGACAACACGTCACCCGCCAGTTGGGCCATCGTATACTCGCCCGCCTGCGCATCCGAAGCGCCGTGGCCGCGCGTATCGAAGCGCAGAATCTGGAAGCGTGCCGTGAGCGCCGCCGCCTGTGCGTCCCAGAGCCCGTGGTCCGTGCCGAGCGCGTGCGAGAAAACCAGTAAGGGAAAATCGTCCCGGCCTTCCAGCCGGAAATAAATCCGGGCGCCGCCGGAGTTTGCGAAACGGCCCATGTTTTGATGCTAGCGCGCCCGGTGTGTCCGCCGGCTCGCTGTGGTGCTGGTCCTGGCTGAACCGCGAGGACCAGGAATCCGGCCCCTTCGTGCGCCGCGCCCTCCCGCTGCCCTGGCCCCTGATCCCATCCGTGCAATTTGTTACTCTGGCAGGCATGCTTTCGGTCGGGGAACTACGTTACGTAGTGCGGGGATTCCGGAAATCACCGGCATTTACCGCAGCCGCCCTGGCCGCTCTGGGCTTGGGCATGGGCGCGGCGACCGCCATTTTCAGTGTGGTCGATGCCGTTCTTTTGAAAGCGGTTCCCTTCCCCCAATCGGATCGCCTGGTCGTGCTTTGGGAACAGAAGCCGGCGGGCAACGATCTCAAAACATCTGTAGCGGCGGCCAATTTTCTCGCCTGGCAACAGCAGGTCCGGTCTTTCCAAGGCATGGCCGCCATCCGCGATCTGCCTTTGAACCTGGTAGCGGGTCCCAACGGCCGCATCGAGCCTGAGGAAATCAAGGCGGAAATGGTCTCGGCGGAACTGTTTCGCGTCCTCGGCGCCCAGCCGGTGTTGGGGCGAGCGTTCCGCTCCGAAGAAGACCGCCCGGGCCACGATGGCGTCGTGCTCCTCAGTTATAGCCTCTGGGCCCGCCGGTTTGCCGCCGACCGGGCCATCCTTGGCAAGAAGGTCCAACTGGGCTACCGCACTTACAACGTACTGGGAATCCTGCCGCCCCGTTTTAGCGTGCTGGAGCCGGAGGTGGAGGCCTGGGTTCCTCTCGCTCTGGAGACCACTAACGTCCATATTCTCAACGCCCGAATCCTCAAGGTTGTGGCGCGGTTGCGGCCGGGCGTGCCAATGGAGGGTGCGCGCCAGGAACTCGGCGCCCTTGGCAAACACCTGGAGGAAACGAATCCGGGGCTGAATAAGGGATACGCGCCGGCTTTGTATTCAATGCGGGAGCAGATCGTCGGCCGGGTGGAAGAGCCGCTCATGGTGATCGCCGCCGCGGTCGGCCTGCTGCTCCTGATGTCCTGCGCCAATGTCGCCAACCTGTTGCTGGCTCGTGGCGCTGGCCGGCAGAAAGAGATGGCGGTCCGCATGGCCCTGGGAGCCAGCCGCGGCCGGCTGATCCGCCAGTTCCTGATGGAAGGCCTGGTGCTTTCCCTCGCCGGTGGCGCAGTGGGAATTCTGCTGGCGGGCGCTGGCGTCGCATGGCTGGCGCGTCTCGGTTCCGATACCCTCCCCGGCTTGGCGAAGGCCTCACCCGATCTACGGCTCTTTGCCTTTGCCTTCGCGGTTTCGGCGGCGGCCGGCGCATGGTTCGGGATCGTGCCGGGCGCGCAAGTCTCCAGCCGGCGCCTCAATGCCGCCCTCATCGCCACCGCCCGCGGCGGCACCATGAGCCGCGCCGGGCGCAGACTCCGCAACACCCTGGTGGTGTGCGAAATGGCGATTGCCCTGATGGTTCTGGTCGGCGCCGGATTACTGTTGCGCAGTTTTATGGGCCTGCGTTCCTACCATCCCGGCTACCGCTCCGAAGGCCTGCTCACGATGCGGATTCCCTTGAACGCCGGTCCGAACGCGGATCCGCAACGTCGGGTCGCGTTTCTTACCCAACTCTTGGACCGGATCTCGGTTCTTCCGGGCGTCCGCGGCGCCTCGGCGGTAAACGCGCTGCCGCTGACCGGCCTCGACCCCGGCACTACCTTTACCGTGGCAGGCCGTCCGGAGCTGCCTCTCAGCGAGCATCCCATGGCTATCCTGCGTGCGACAACGCCGTCTTATTTCCGTACCATGGGTATCCCTATGCTCGCGGGACGCGATTTCAGCGCCGCGGATACTGCTCGCTCACCCTCCGTCATCATCATCGACAAGGTTCTGGCGGACCGCTTTTGGCCGGATGGCCCCACTTCCGCACTCGGCAACAAAATCAGTATTGATGTCGCCACCGCCGGCCGCGTGGCCGAAATCGTCGGCGTAGTGGGCAGCATCCGGCCCAACAGCATTGAGCCCGATCATCTGACGCACGAATGGGCTACCATCTATAATCCCTATCCGCAAACGCCGTTTTCCACCATGGCGGTTGCCGTCCGCACCGCGGGAGAACCGCGCTCTCTGGCTCCGGCCGTGGAGCGCGAGATTCACACGCTCGATCCCGACCGCCCCGTCATGAATATCCGCACCATGGACTCGATCGCAGACTCGGCCCTCGAGGCGGCGCGTTTCAGTACTTTCGTACTCGCGGCCTTCGCTGCCATTGCTTTCATCCTGGCCACCGTCGGAATCTACGGCGTGATGGCTTACGACGTCAGCGAGCGCGTCCATGAGATGGGCATCCGCATGGCGCTGGGAGCCCGCGATGGCCATATTTTGCGCCTCGTGCTCGGAGAAGCCGCCTCCATGGCGGCATGCGGCATCGCCATCGGGCTCGTGGCTGCGTTTCTCGCCGGCCGGTTTTTGGAAAAAATGTTGTACGGTATCAAGCCGACCGACGTATACACATATGCAGGCGTCCCGCTGGTGCTGGGAGCGGTGGCTTTGGCCGCGTCTTACCTGCCCTCGCGGCGCGCCATGCGCCTCGATCCGATGGAGGCGCTGCGGCACGAATAGGAACCACATGATCAGGCTTCGTAATGTTGAAAAATTCTATGAAGGCGGCTACGGGCGCACCTATGTTCTGCGCCGTGTCGCCATTGATATCCGGGAGGGCGAGTTTGTCACCATCATGGGCCCGTCCGGGGCCGGCAAATCCACCCTGCTGAGCATTCTCGGCATGCTGGATGCCTCGTGGACCGGTGAATTCGAATTCCTGGGCCACCAGGTTCACCGCATGAAGCCGAAGGAGCGCGTCGAGCTGAACAAGAAATATATCGGCTTCGTCTTCCAGAGCTACCATCTGATCGACAACCTGACGGTTTACGAAAATCTCGACATCCCTCTTTCCTACCGCAACGTGAAGAGCTCGGAGCGGGCCGCCATTGTCTGCGACACGCTCGACCGTTTCCACATCGTCGGCAAGCGCGACCTGTTTCCCAGCCAGCTCTCCGGCGGGCAGCAGCAGTTGGTGGCTGTGGCGCGCGCCGTCATCGCCAACCCCAAGCTCGTCCTGGCGGACGAGCCAACCGGCAATCTCCATTCCAGCCAGGGGAAGGAGATCATGGAGCTGTTCAAGAAGCTGAATGACGAAGGCACGACCATCATCCAGGTGACCCACTCGGAAGCCAACGCCGCCTATGGCCATCGCATCATCCAGTTGGCCGATGGCTGGGTGGTCAGCGGTGGGGCCGACGCCCAGGCCGGCTGATCGGGTCGCCGTAGGGGCCGCATACGTGCGGCCCGGCCCTCGAGTTGGCACGCGCGGATCGGGCATGGTCTGGCATGCTTTTCCGCGTGCGATACAATGTCCCTTCAGATATGCAGGTACTCCAGGCCGGCCCACACAAGCTCATTTACCTGGAACTCCAGCCGCAGATCGTGACCAAGATTGCGCGCGACGCGGGTTTCGAGACCAGGACAAAGGACGGCCAGCGGACGATCCAATTGGACTTGAGCGCGCCCGGCCGGCAGGCGCCGCTGCTGCTGTTCGACGCCGCTGACCCCGCCAATCTAGGCTGGTTCTCTCGCTGCCAGTTCTACGTGGATGGCCGCTCCGGCAGCGTCATGCAAACGCCGCTCACGCTGGCCAATAAGCGCGACCGTGGAGGCAAGGCCCACCGGAATTCCCTGCGAATCGGCATTTCCAAGGAGCTGCCTGCCTCTTTCCGCTTGCCCGGTAAGCAGCCCCTCACCGAACAGGCATTTTACGCGCTTCTTTTTACCTTCCTGAGTGCCCTGATGCGCACGGGCGTGGCCGTGTGCGGGAATGGGGTAATCGAGCCGCTGGCCGGTCGCACGGAAGCCATAGGCGTGCGCAACTAAAGCGGGCTCAGCCTTGTCCACGGGGTGGCCGCGGAAGGCCTCCGTCCTGGCATGGTTCACGTTCTAACAAATCGGGTAACTGTTTACCGCAACGGGGCGCTCCTCCCGGGTATCGAAACCAGTGGAGACTAGGCTGGAGCACGGTTCGGGGGGAACGGTCTTCAGTTCCTGGTTTCGTCATTTGCCGGCTCTTCCCCAGGCAGACCGGAATCGGCTGACTGGCGAGGAGCCGGCTTTTTTATGCTCCGATCCTTTGCGTAAGATGGAGTTAGCGGGCGAATGCGAATGAAGACAACGGAACCGCAATTCCCTGGAATGCCTGGCGGGCCCGAAGTCCAGCGGGCCAAGCCGGAGTTCACCACCACCAGTGGAGTTCCGATCGATCCCCTTTACGGGCCGGAGAGCCTCCGCGGCATCGACCTCGCACGCGACCTGGGCCGCCCTGGTGAATTTCCATACACTCGCGGCATCCATCCGGACATGTACCGCGGCAAGTTTTGGACCATGCGCCAGTTCTCCGGCTTCGCAACCCCGGAGGAAACCAACCGCCGCTACCTCTACCTGCTGGAGCAGGGCCAAACCGGGCTTTCGGTCGCCTTCGACCTGCCCACACTGATGGGATACGATGCCGACCATCCGCTGAGCGAAGGGGAA
>DATJMP010000150.1:0-3243 GCA_035508655.1 Bryobacteraceae bacterium | reverse complement strand
TTTCGTACGCCGCCAGAAGCTGCGCCCAGCGCTCGTTTTTTTGCTGCTCGAACCGGGTGAAGCCTCCCGTATAGAAGTGCAGCCCCTTATTCCAGAGTTCGGCGATCTTGCGGACGGTGACGTCCAGGAAGTAGCGGTCGTGGGAGACCAGGACGAAGGCGTTGGGATAGGAGGAGAGGTAATCCTCCAGCCAGTTGCGGGCTTCCAGATCGAGATGGTTGGTGGGCTCGTCGAGAAGGAGGATATGCGGCTTGGCCAGAAGCAGCTTAGCGAGCGCGATGCGCATCTGCCAGCCACCGGAGAACTCTTCCGTGCGGCGCTTCCAGTCCCGCTGGGAGAAGCCGAGGCCGGAAAGCACGGTGCCGGCCTGGGCCTCCACGCTGTAGCCGTCGCAGGCCCGGAATTGGCTTTCGGCGCGTTGAAAGCGGTCGGCCACTTGGGCGTACTCGGGGCTGGCAGGGTCCAGCTCCGCCATGCGGTGGGCCAGAGCTTCCTGCTCCTCTTCGAGGGCGCGGAGCGATGCGAACACTGTCATACACTCCGCGAAGACGGTTCGCCCGGAAAGGGAGAGGCCCTCCTGGGGAAGGTACCCGATGGTCAAGTCTTTGGGAGTGGAAAGAGTGCCGGAATCGAGCCCTTCCATGCCCGCCAGCACCTTGAGCAGCGATGACTTACCGGTACCGTTGGCGCCCACGATACCGATGCGGTCCTGCGGCGTCACCATCCAATCCACGTTTTCGAACAGGATTTTCGGCCCGTAGCGCTTGCCTGCGCCGCTCAATTGAATCATACGTTCAGGCTAACATCAGGCCTTTGGCGGGCAGGAATTTGAGGCCCCGGCGCGCGGGGCCCGACACGCCGCGCACCGGAGCGAAGACAGGGAGAAGGAAATGAATCTTCGTACACCTGTCACTTATTGGATGCGCCGCGCCCGCCAATGGTTCTATAGCCAATACTCCCAGCGGCCCGACAGGAGCACGTACACAGACAATAGAGCATTGGTGACGGCGTGCGCCACAATGCAATCAGCCAGATTGCGGGTTCGAACCGCCCACCAGTTGTAGAGGATTCCGGCGGCCAAGCCGACTTCCCAATAAGGTCCATGCTCGGCCGCAAAGAGCGCGGCCACCGTCCAGAACGCGGAGGCTGTGTAGAAGCCGAACGGGATGGCGAGGAAGTCCGGCTTGACCAGCCACCGCATCAGCCAGGAGCGCCAGAACAGCTCCTCGAAAACCGGGACCACCAGGGCGCAGCCGATCACGCGGACGACAATGAACGGCACGCTCCGGCGCAGTGCCGGATCGATTGCGCTATTGGCGTGGCCGGTGAGCGCGTTTTCAAACAGCCAGAAGTGCCGGTAGCCGATGAGGACGTCCGGGCCGATCCAGATGAGAAATACGATTGTCCCGAGGGCGATGCTCGTTACCGGGAAAGTCGGACGGAAACGAAGATAAGGCCGGGACAGGATCGCCAGCAGGAGAACCACTACGGCCAGGCGAATGGGATAAAAGACCTGCTCCGGCAGGGAGACCGCCCGTTCCACTCCCATAAGGGCGATGAAAGCGGCAAACGGAGCCGCCTGTGCGATGGTCGCTGCGCGATTCGAGTTCAAGTACCTATCCCCGTGTACGATTCGATACTATAATACACGTCGCGCGGGTGGATTTGTCAGCCCTTCGCCTAACGGCGGTTCCATTTTCCGGGGACACGGACGCTAACGACAGGGATAAGGCTGCGGTCGCCGCCAGATTGCGGCCGATCGGTGCGGGCGGCCAGTTCGCGATTCAGGGTGGCGATGAACTCCTGGATTTGCGCCTGCATCTCGCCCATTTTTTCGCGCATGTTGAGAATGATCTCCACCCCGGCCAGGTTTACGCCGAGATCGCGCGTCAGGTGCAGAATCACCTCCAGGCGCTCCAGATCCTCTTCCGTGTAGAGCCGCGTGTTGCCGTCGCTGCGGGAAGGCTTGAGCAATCCTTCCCGTTCGTACAACCGCAGGGTCTGCGGGTGGATGGAATACTGCTCCGCCACTGACGAGATCATGTAAGCCGCTTTGGATTTGGCTTTGGGCATGGCGTGAGCTCCTAGATCTTAGACCATATTTCCGCGCGCGGATCTTCCGGATGCAGCTTCGACATTTCGCGAAGCAGTTCCCGGGTGCGTTCATCGCGGGGATCGGGCGCCTGCACGGCCACCTCGACGATCTGGTCGCCCCGCTGGTTTGTCCGGGCATTGAGAACGCCCTTTTCGCGCAGGCGGAAACGCTGGCCGTTCTTGGTTCCGCGCGGAACCTTCAGAAGCGTGCGCCCATCGATGGTGGGCACTTCGATGTTAGCCCCGAGCGCGGCCTCCCAAACCGCCAGCGGCACCTGGATTTCGATATTGTCGCCGTCGCGATGAAAGAAGGGATGCTCCTCCACGCGGGTTGTGATGTAGAGATCGCCGGGAGCGGCTCCCATCGTGCCGGCATTGCCCTTTCCGGGAACGCGCAACCGCGATCCGTTGCGCGCACCGGGCGGAATGCGAACGTCGACGGTCTCGGTGCGGCTGATTCGCCCATCGCCGCCGCAGGTGGGGCATGCGTTCCGCAGCTTTCCCGAGCCGCCGCAGCGCGGGCAGGTGAGATTGAACTTCATCGCGCCGGCCATCTGCGTGACGTTACCGGTCCCCTTACATTGCGGGCATTGAACCTCCCCGGAACCGGTCGAACCGGTGCCGTGGCAGGTATCGCAGATCTCGTAGCGCGTGATGTTCAGGCGGGCTTGCGTGCCGCGGATCGCCTGCCAGAAATCGATATCCATCACGTATTCGAGATCGGTTCCCTTTTCCGCCTCCGCCTGTTGCGCGCCGCGCCCGCCGAAGAACTGCGAAAAAATGTCGCGAAAGCCGCCGCCGGTTTCGGTGCGGCGCCCGGTGCCCCGGCCGCCCGTCCCGGCGCCCGTGCTGGACATGAAATCGGAAAAATCAAAACCGGAGAAATCGAATCCCGGCGGCGGTCCCTGGCCGGCGCCCGCGCCGCCGCCCGGCCCCGCGCCCGGGTACCCGTTTTCGGAGTAGAAGCCAAACTGGTCGTACATCTGCCGCTTCTTCGGATCGCTGAGAATGTCGTAGGCTTCCTGAACGTTCTTGAAGCGTTCCTCGGCGGACTTGTCGCCGGGATTCAGGTCGGGATGATATTTTCGCGCCAGTTTCCGGTACGCCTTGCGGATCTCCTCCGCGGCCGCCTGGCGTGGCACCCCGAGA
>DATJMP010000149.1:0-3097 GCA_035508655.1 Bryobacteraceae bacterium | reverse complement strand
GGGATTCCTCGCTGCTGCGCTTGATCCCCACCACCATGAAATAGCCGTTCTCCCATTCCCGCACCATGTCAGCGATCATTTCCGGCGGATCCTGCAGATCGGCGACCAACGCAATGACACAATCGCCGTTGGCCTGATGGTATGCGTACATGGGCGAGCGGATGTGCCCCACGTTGCGGGCATTCACCAGGATTTTCACGTTCGGGTCCGCCGCCGCGATCCGCTTGAGGATCGCCACCGTGCCGTCGGTAGAGGCATTATCGATGAAGATGTGTTCGTAGCGGTACCGGCCGAGCGAGGCGATCACGGCGCGCACCCGCTCGTACAGCTCTTCCACATTTTCGGCTTCGTTAAAGCAGGGCGTCACCACACTGATCGTCTTCATGGCTCAACTCTCCAGGGTGGGAATCAGCATGTTTGCGGCGAACTCGTCGCGCTCCAGAAACGGCCACATATCTTCCATGGGTTTCGATACCATGCTGCCGTCGGCCCGCTGCGCGGAGGAAACCCTCGGCGCGGTGAACTGCTCGGGCGAAATCATCACCTCGCACACCATCGGGCCGGGCGAGTCCAGCACCTCGCGCACCGCTTCGCGCAGGCCGGCGTGGTCCGCTATCCGCCGCCCCGCGATTCCGTATGCCGCGGCAATCCGCAGCGTATCCGGCAGGGTCAACCCGCCGCTCGGGTGGCTGGCCACGAAACGGCTCTGGAAGTACGTGCGCTGGGTTGCGCGGATGGAGCCGTAGCCGTTGTTGTTCAGCACGAAAATCTTGATCGGCAGGTTGAGCCGGCGCACGGTTTCCAGTTCCTGGCTGTTCATCTGAAATCCGCCGTCGCCGTCGATCGTCACCGTCCTGCGGCCGCCCGATGCCACGCACGCGCCCAGGGCCGCGGCCAGCGCGAAGCCCATCGGCCCCAGCCCCTCGCTGTTGAAGATGCGCATGCCTTCCTTCACCGGAAATGCCTGCATGGTGATCTCGCTGCACGCGCCCGAACTGCCCGGCACCAGCAGGTCGCCGGCGGCCATCTCCTCGCCCAACACCTGCACCAGCACGTAATTGTTCACCCGGTCCGGCTGCTCCCAGTACTCCGGCAGCACCACCGGATACCGGTCTTTCCAATCCCGCACCCGCGCCCGCCACGCCTCCCGGCCTCCCGCCGCGACGCGCTGCTTCCGGCTCAGGAATCCGGCCAGGAACGCGCGGGCATCGCATACCGCCGCCACATCCACCGGCCCCAGCTTGGCCACTTCCGCCGGGTCGATATCCACAATGACTTTGCGGGCCGCGCGGGCGAAGGTACGCGGGTTATAACCGGTCTGCCCATAGTCCAGCCGCGCTCCCAGGGCCAGCACGAAGTCGGCGTTCTGCAAGGTGAAGTTGGCGCCGCGCTGCCCTACCGATCCCGGCCGGCCGGCGTACAGCGGGTGCGACTCGGGAAGAAAATCGATCGCCTTCCAACTGGTCAGCACCGGAACCTGGAGCCACTCGATGAGCTGCTGAAACTCCAGCAGCGCGCCGGCCAGCCGTACCCCGTTGCCCGCCAGAATGCAGGGCCGCTCCGAGCCGTTGAGCAGTTCGATTGTCCGTGCCACCGCCGCGCTCAACTGCTCCGCTTCGTCCGGCTGCGCCAGTTCGGCCGGCGTCAGCCCGGCCAGCTCACCGGGGTCGATCTGCGCCGCCTGCACGTCCAGCGGGATATCCAGCCATACCGGTCCCGGCCGGCCGCTGGTGGCCAGCAGCAGCGCCTTTTCCAGGTGGTACCGGATTGTCTGCGGATCCATCACCGTGACCGCGTACTTGGTGATGGGCGAGACCACGCGCACAATATCGATCTCCTGAAACCCGATCTGCCGCACGCCCCGCGTGCCCACGATGTCGGCCCGTTTCACCTGGCCGGAAATGAACAGGCACGGCGTCGAATCCAGCCACGCCGCCGCCACCCCGGTGAGGGTGTTGGTTCCCCCCGGCCCGGTCGTGACCAGCGCCGCTCCGAAGCGATTGGTGTACTGCCCGTAGGCGTCCGCGGCGATGGCGCAGGCCTGCTCGTGCAGATTGCAGACGTATTCGATGCGGTCGCATTTGCCCACCGAATCCACCAGGTGCATGGCTCCGCCGCCGGGCAGCAGGAAGATGTGCTTCAGGCCGGCGTTGGCCAGAAACTCGATCACGTAATCGGAAAGTTTGATCACAGGCTCTCCAGTTTCCGGAAGGTCTCTTCCAGCGCGTCCGGTCCGCCGTTCCACGGGCGCGGCATCAGCACGGCCTGCACTCCCGCCTTCCGCGCCGATTCCACATTTCCGGCGTGATCGTCCACCAGCACCGACGCCTTGCCCCACCACGAAAGAAACTCCTGCTTGCTCGCGTCGTATTCGGGGAGCGATTCGTCCGGCCTCCGGGAGGGAACAAAATTGAACGAGCGGATCCACCGCCCGAAGTACCGCAGCACCCACCCCGCCGAAACCGGCGCATACCGCAGCGGCACCGCGGTCAGGGCGATATGGCGGTACCGGTCGCCGTTGCGTTCGAAGAAGGCGAGCGCCTCCGGCAACGGCTGCAGGTCCGAAAGGTACCGGTTCCGCCGGAATTCGTCCAGCGATTCGAGGTATTCGTCCAGACCGGCGCCGATCAGCGCGTGCGGCGGATTGGCGCGCAGGTCGCGGTATGCCGTGCGGCAGGCGGGATGCGCGGGCCGCCAGTGCTTCTGCAGCCACACGCTCGTCAGGTCGTTCAGAACGTCGTCCACGTCCCAGGCGATGGTGATCATCTCAGGCTGCCGCACGTTTCCCGGCCGGCTCCTCCACCGCTCCCAGCCAGTAGCTGATCAGGGTCTTTCGTTCGTCCACCGGCGCAATGGCGGCATCGCTGTAATAGGAATCGCCCTTGCGGTGGGTGGAGGAAATCTCCTCCATGATCAGCCCCTGCCGCGTACGGAAACTGTGGCGCATGCCCCGCTCCACCACCAGCAGGTCTCCCGGACCGCACTCCCTGCGTTCGCCTTCCAGATCGATCGTGATATCCCCGTGCACCACCAGGAAGGTCTCTTCCTTCAGCTTGTGATGGTGCTCCGGATGCCATTGGCCCGGCAGCATCACAAT
>DATJMP010000148.1:0-8060 GCA_035508655.1 Bryobacteraceae bacterium | reverse complement strand
CCAAGCGCCTTCATGGTTGTGCCGGAGTTCGGCGTGTACCGGACCATGATGCAGGCCGAGAGCACACGCCGCCGCCGCGGTAGCCGACACCAGTTCGCGCTGCACGCTCTCCTTTTCACGCGAGGGGGTCGTGTAGATCGTCTCTTCGAAAAACGGCCCTTCCAGCGGGTCGGGCTTGTCGAAGATGGCGAGCAGCCGAAATTCGCCATTCGTCATGAGGGCTTCCACCGCGAATTCGCGGCCCGGAATGTAGGCTTCCACCTGTACCCGTTCCTCGCCCATGCGCCGGATACGCGCGTAGGCCGCGCGGAACTCCGCCGGATCATTGGCGCGAATCACGCCGCGGCTGGCCGAAAGACCGAGGGGCTTTAACACGCACGGATACGGCGCCCGCTCGGCGTCCTCCACGCCACGGGCCTCGAAAAACCGTGGCACCGGCAGGCCCGCCGCCTGCAAAATGGAGCGGGCGCGGAACTTGTCGTGGCACGCCTGGGCCGCTTGCGCGGAATGAAACGGCAAGCCTAAGGCCTCCGCCGCGTGCGCCGCCAGCACGGCCGGCCGGTCCCCCACCGCCGCCACGCCGTCGCAGCGGACGCCTTCCAGCGTTTCCAGCGATTGCGCGATCCGGTCGAATTTCACCGCGATGGCGTGGTCACCCCACGGATCGTCCAGATGGCGGCAGCGGTTGGTGGCCAGCACCAGCTCCGCGCCGGCGCGCCGCGCGGCCGCGGCGAAGGTGCGGATCTGGTAGCCGGTTGTTTCGGCAAACAGCAGCAGACGTTTCGGCACTACTTCTATTTTGAATCACCGTCCGGTCTCCCGCAGGGGCCGCATACTGCGGCCCGGCCCTCAAACGTGAGTGGGCCGGGCATGCCCGACCCCTGCGCGTCTCGGCGCTGGATATGACGGCTTGCTAAGGTGGAGTATGTGAAAGCACTCGTCAAAAGCCGCCGCGAGCCGGGCTTGTGGCTCGAAGAAGTGGACATGCCGAAAATCGGCATCAACGATGTTCTGGTGCGCGTCCTCCGCACCGGTATCTGCGGTACCGATGTTCATATCTATAAGTGGGACGAGTGGGCGCAGAAGACCATCCCCGTCCCCATGGCTATCGGCCACGAGTTCGTCGGCCGCATCGTCGATGTCGGCTCCAACGTAGCCGATTTCTTCCCGGGTGATATCGTCAGCGGCGAAGGCCACGTGGTCTGCGGCCGCTGCCGCAACTGCCTGGCCGGCCGCCGCCATCTCTGTGCAAAAACGCAGGGTGTGGGCGTCAATCGCCCGGGCGCCTTCGCCGAATACATCGCCTTGCCGATGACCAACATCTGGCGCCACCACGAGACCGTCCCGCTGGACGTCGCCGCCATTTTCGACCCCTTCGGCAATGCTGTCCACACCGCGCTTTCGTTTCCGGTGCTGGGCGAGGACGTGCTCGTCACCGGCGCCGGGCCCATCGGCATTATGGCCGCGGCCGTGGCCCGGCACGCCGGCGCCCGCTTCACCGTCATCACCGACGTCAATCCCTACCGCCTCGATCTGGCGCGCAAAATGGGTGTGACGCGGGCCGTCAACGCGCGCGAAACCAGCCTGAAGGACCTGCAGAAGGAGTTGGGTATGACCGAAGGCTTCGACGTCGGCCTGGAAATGTCCGGCAACGCCGCCGCTTTCCGCGACATGCTGGCCAACATGAGCCACGGCGCCAAAATCGCCATGCTCGGCATTCCCTCCGAGCCGATCAGTATCGACTGGAACACCGTCATCTTCAACATGCTCACCATCAAGGGCATCTACGGCCGCGAGATGTATGAGACCTGGTACAAGATGACCGTCATGCTGCAATCCGGCCTCGACATTCAGCCGGTCATCACCCACCGCTACTGCTACACCGAATTTGTCGAAGGCTTCGAGGCCATGATGTCCGGCAACACCGGCAAGGTTGTGTTGAACTGGGAGTGAGCGGACAGCTTACTTCTCCAACGCTTTGAGCTTGTCGTCGAAGAAGGGGTACGGCATGGCGCCGATCATCAGTTCGCCCTCCACGCCCTCGGGCGTGCTCTTCCCGATCACGAACGTCGGCGTCCCGGTCGCCCCGATCTTCATCGCCAGGTCCGAATCTTTCTGCACCGGCTCCTTGTACTTGCCGCTGGTGACGCATGCTCGGAACGCGATCACGTCCATTTTCAAGCTGCCTGCGAATCCCACCAGGTGGTCAATGTCCAGCTTGTCCGGGTTGGCGCCCATCACCGCCCGCAACTGCCAGAACTTGTCCTGTTCGATGGCGCATCGCGCCGCCTGCGCCGCCTGCATGGCGTTGGCGTGAAAATCGAGCGGCAGGTCGCGGCTATAGAACCTCACCTTCCCCGTGTCGATGTAATTCTTCTTCAGCTCCGGAAACGTGGTCACGTGGAAGCGCTGGCAAAACGGGCACTGGTAATCGGTAAATTCCACAATCGTCAGCGGCGCGTCCTTCGACCCCAGCATCTGGAACCCGTCCAGGTTCAATTTCGCGCGCTTCGGCTGCTCCGGCTCCGGCTGCGTTGCGGCCTTGGCGTTCTGCTGCTGCAGCAATTGGCGAATCTGCCGCAGCTCATTCAGAATCTCGTCCGCCTGTTGGCGCGTGATTCCCGGTTCCTGGTTTTGTTGCGCCGCCAGCGGCAGCAGCAGCGCCAGCGGCAAAATCGCCCAATGCGCGAATCGAAGACACGTCTTCATGTTGTCCTAGCTCTTCTCCAGCACCAGCATGTACTGGGAATTGGGAATGGTTTCCCTTTCCATCACCAGGTGGAAATGGTTGGCCTCGATCTCCTTGATCAGATCGGGCATGTCGAGGCGGATATGCGTGAGGGCGCGGCCGTTCGGCATGGCTTCGGTCCGCTTGTAATACTCCACCACGACCAATTTCCCGCCGTCCTTCAGCGCTTTGTGCAGCGCCGCCAGCATTTTCTCGGGATAGTCGAAATGGTGGTACGCGTCCAGCACCAGCGCTTCGTCCAGTTGCCCGTCCGGCAGATGCGGATCGGTGGTCGTGCCTTTCACGAACTCGATGTTAGTCAGGTTCTGGTTTTCCGCCCGCTGCCGAGCGCCGGCCAGGAAGTCATCAAAAATATCTTCGGCGATCACGTGCCCGTCGGCGCCCACTGCCTTGCTGAGATACGGCAGCATGTAGCCGATGCCGGTGCCGACGTCCGCCACCGTCATACCCTTCTGCACGCCCATCATCCGCACCAGTTGCCCCGGCTTCTGGGTTTGATCGCGTTCCGGATTGCCCAGCCCGGCCGCCACGCCCTGCCGCTGCTCCGGCGTTTTGTATCCGGCATTGGCCGGGCCCGCCACCTGCGCCGAGAGCGCCGCGGCAAAAGCGATGCCTGCAATGATGCTCTTCACAGACCGCTCTCCATCGGAAGCGCCAGCGGCGCTTCGCGCATAAAATCGAGCTGCGACATCTCTTCGACGGCCTCGCGGACGGCCGCCTCCGACGTTTGCTCGACCGTAATCACAAACGGCAGGTCGTCCTTGGTCGTACAAGGCTCCTGCAAAACCGCTTCCAGGCTGATGTGCTTGCTGGCCAATATTCCCGCCAGCCTGGCGATAATGCCGGGACGGTCGTCCACCCGGAAGCGCAGATAGTAGGCCAGCTTCTGGCGCGTCACCACCACCGGCTTGTATTCGCCGAGCCGCTCGTGCGCGAACGGCGAAACGCGCTCCGGACTACCGCTGCGGATCTCGCGTGCCACCCTCATCAGGTCGCTCACCACAGCCACGCCCGTGGGCAGCGACCCGGCGCCCCAGCCGTAATAGAACGTGTCCTCGCCGTACTGGCCCTTCACCCACACGGCGTTGTACGCGCCCTGCACGCCCGCCAGAATGGTCGAGACCGGAATCAGCGCGGGCCGCACCGAGAGAATCAGCCCGTCGGCCGTCTTCCGTGCCCCGCACACCAGCCGGATGGTGTGGTGCAACTCGCGCGCGTAGCGGAAATCGAGCGGCGTAATCCGCCGGATGCCTTCCACGAAAATGTCCGACGGCGTGATCTTCTCGCCGAACGCCAGCGCCGCCAGCAGCACCAGCTTGGAGCGCGCGTCGTAACCGTCGATGTCCGCGCTCGGGTCGGCTTCCGCATAGCCCAGCCGCTGCGATTCCGCCACCAGTTCGTCCAGCGGCGTGCCGCGTTTTTCCATCTCCGTCAGGATGTAATTCGAGGTCCCATTGAGGATGCCGAACAGCGCCGTCACACGGTCGCCCGAGATCCCCTCGCGCAGCACGGCGTGAATCGGAATGCCGCCGCACACGCTGGCCTCCATCGCCAGGTTGATGCCCGCGCGGATGGCCCGGTCCCAGATCTCCGGACCGCACGCCGCCATGATCTCCTTGTTCGCCGTGACCACGGATTTGCGCGCCGCAATCGCGGCGTCGATAATTTCAGAGGCGACCCCCGTGCCGCCCACCAGTTCGGCCACGATCTGCACGCCGGGATGCCGCACCACTTCCCGCCAGTCTGTGGTCCGCAGCACCGGCCCGAGCTTTTCCGGGATGCTCTTGGTGTGTACCGACCGGCTGCAGACTGCCGCCACTTTCAGGCGGAACCCGAGCTTGAGCGCAATCTGCTCCGCATTTTCGGCCAGTATCGTGAGCGTGCCCGAGCCCACGTTTCCCAGGCCGATAATCCCTACGCTGACTTCCTCCATTGGATCTATGGTAGCAGGGGGTACACATATCAGCCACGGATTCCTGGTAGCCACAGATCTACGCGGATCTACACGAATATGTTGGGTTTGATCTGCGTGCAGCCGTGTGCATCCGCGGCGGATCCCAAAACTCTCAGCCGATTCTTGGCCACGGATTCACACACATGCACACGGACAATCTCAAAATTTTATCCGTGTCCATCTGTGTGCATCAGTGGCGAATACTGATCGCCCAGTTTACTTCCACTCCATTGCCAGGTTGACCATCGTCCGCAGGGGGACGCCGGTCGGGCCTTTGGCCAAGTGCGGCTTTTCGTCGTCCAGCCACGCGGTGCCGGCGATGTCCAGGTGCACCCACGGCGTGTCTTCCGCGAATTCCTTCAGGAACATCGCGGCCGTCACTGCGCCACCCCATCGCCCGCCGATATTCGCGATATCGGCGAAGGCGCTTTTCAGGTATTCCCGGTAGTCCTCATCCAGCGGCATCGCCCAGGTCCGCTCTCCACCCGCCCGCGCTGCCGCCAGAACGCGGTCGCGCATCCCATCGTCGTTGGTGAACAGCCCTACGTGAATATGTCCCAACGCCACCACGATGGCACCGGTCAGCGTCGCTGCATCCACCAGGTGCGTGCATCCCTGGCGCCGCGCGTACGTAATGGCGTCCGCCAGGATCAGCCGGCCTTCAGCATCGGTATTTAACACTTCCACGGTTTTGCCGGACATCGCCGTCACGATATCGCCCGGCCGCTGGGCCCGTCCGCCCGGCATATTCTCCACGCACGGTACAAACGCGGTGACCGGAATCGCCGGCTTCAGTTGCGCGATCGCCTGCATAGCGCCGATCATAGCCGCTCCGCCGGCCATGTCGTATTTCATCTTCTCCATGCCGTCGGCCGGCTTGATGGAAATCCCGCCCGTATCGAACGTGACGCCCTTTCCAACCAGCCCCAGGTGCGCCTTCGCCTCTTTCCCCGCCGGCCGGTAGCGGATGACGATCAGCGCCGGCGGCTCCGCGCTTCCCTGCGCGACGCCCAGCAGTGCGCCCATACCCAACTTTTCCATTTCGGCACGCTCGAGCACCTGGCATTCGAGCCCCTGCGCTGCCGCCATCCGCCGCGCCGCCTCCGCCATCTGCATCGGCGCCAGCCGGTTGGCCGGCTCGTTCACCAACTCGCGGGTGAAATTCTGCGCTTCCGCTACGACGCGGGCCCGCTCCACCGTCTCTTCCAGCCCCGCCGTCTTGCCCGTATCCACCACTACGATTGTCTCGATCGATTTCTTGTCGTTCCCCGTGCGGTAGCGGTCCGGCTCGAAATTGCCGAGGACAGCGCCTTCCAGCGCCGCTCCGACAAAAGCCGGATCGAACGCAAACGCGACCTTCTTTATCGCCTTCGACTTCAAATGCCGTGCCGCCATGCCAGCCAGTTTGCGCGCGCCATCCGCGTCGAATTTCTCCACCTTTCCCGCACCCGCCAGCAAGACCCTGGCTGCCGCGGCGCCCGCCGGGTGATGGACAAGTGTAAATTCTCCGAATTTGCCGGTTACTTCGCCGGCGTCCGTCAACGTTGCGGCTCCGAACCGCTCTTCCTTGCGGCCTTCGAAAACCGGCAACACCAATGCATCCGCTTGAACGTGTTCCAATTGAGTCCGTTCGACCTGTATCTGCATCAGTACGATTTTGCCGAACATGGCCCTTCCGTGCAAACTTACGGTGGACGAATTTGTTCGAATTCCAAATTTGGAATAGTTGCGGGGGCTGCGGCAAGCACAAATGCGGGGAGCTATGTCGTTGTTTTTACAGCAAGCTTCACGCATCCATGTGGTAAACTGGCCTTGAGTTCCATGGGGGACGGAATTTCCAAAACTTGTAACGACGCTGGCCCCCGTAACGTCCATAAGGCGTAACACAGCGGTTCCGTTCCCGGGAACTGGTGGAAGCAAAATGGCTGACCTGTCGCAACCGAATAACCCGCTTTACAACCCGGATGATCATCTTGCCCGGCTCCTTTGCGATGACATCGAGGATCCCTGGTACAAGAATTTCGTCCGGAACCTTAAGGAAATCATCAACCCTCCGAAGCTGCCGCCGCTGGAAGTGACCTCACAACCGGTTGCCGTGAAGGACATCTGGGGGCTGTATGGACGCCAGAAAAGATCCTTCTTTATGTCCACCGGTGTCCAGGTGGTCATGCTGCTGTTGTTGATTGCAGCATTTTCCAACAAGGTGGTGCAGCAGCAGGTGAAACAGGTAGCTACTCTGATTGCGCCGGTCGATATCGCTCCCTACCAGCCCAAGGCAGCACCCAAGAAGGACTTGATGGGTGGAGGCGGCGGTGGCGGCGATCGTTCTCCCCTGCCCGCCAGCAAAGGCAGGCTTCCCAAAGTCTCTCTACGCCAGTTCACCCCTCCCATGGCGGTGGTGAATAACCCCAATCCCAAGCTGACCATGGATCCGAGCATCATTGCTCCGCCGGACGTGCAGTTGCCGAATGTGAATATGGCGCAGTACGGCGATCCCCTGGCGAAGCTCGGTCCTGCTTCCAACGGTCCGGGATCGGGCGGCGGTATCGGCTCTGGCTCCGGTGGTGGCGTCGGCTCCGGCAAAGGGGGAGGATTCGGACCTGGTGAAGGCGGCGGCGTGGGCGGCGGTGTGTTCCGCGTCGGTGGCGGCGTTAGTGCGCCCGTTCTGCTCTTCAAGGTCGAGCCCGAATACTCCGAAGAGGCGCGCAAAGCCAAGTACCAGGGAACCGTCCTTCTTTATATCGAAGTGGATCCCAGCGGCCGTGCCACCAACATCCGCGTGCAGCGCAGCCTCGGCCTGGGCTTGGACGAGAAGGCCATCGAAGCCGTGAAGAAGTGGAAGTTCCGCCCTGGCCAGAAGGACGGCCACCCCGTTACCGTCGCGGCCACCATCGAAGTCAATTTCCGGCTGCTGTAAAAGACAGAAAGACCGGTTTCGCGGAGAGCACAGAATCAACGCGGAGAAATTGATAGCTTCTCTTCGCGCGGTTTCTGTGTCCTCCGCGTTTCCGTGTGAATGCGAGCCCGACAAGCCTCTACAGCACCCGCTGCCCGGACACCTTCGTATCGTAACCTCCGATGCTCTCCAGCTCCCGACGGAATCCCGCACGGCTGAGAGTATCCAGGAGCACCGAGATTGCCGGAAGGTTCAAGTGCTGGCGGCGAATGGCGAGGTCGTAGCGCTCCGCTACAAGCGGCAGAAACCCCAGCCCGAACAGCCGCGCGGCCGCCCGCGTGGCGATGCACGCATCCGCCGCGCCCGACCGCACCTGCCACGCCGCCGGCAGATGGCCGTATGCCAGCGTGGCATAGCCGCGAATCGATCGGGCGCCGATTCCGAGGTGCTTCAGCCGCTCG
>DATJMP010000147.1:0-24006 GCA_035508655.1 Bryobacteraceae bacterium | reverse complement strand
CGGCGCGCTTGGCTTCGAGCAGAGGGCTCTGGGACGCCAGACGCGCGATTCCCACGAGTGCCATATCTCATTTTCGCCTTTTATTCGCCATTGGTCAAGGGGGGGAATTAAGGGGTGGTCGTGGATTCCTATACTTCCATTTGAGGGCAGCGTCAGCGTCGGCAGTTGAAGCCGGCCCGGGAAGTTTGGGAACGGCAGAGTGCAAATTAGTACAAAAAAGGTCTGTTAATCCCGAATTACAAGCTAAATCAGACCTTATTAGTATAGAATCATGGGACGTTCGGATGAGCGAGGTTAAAGCACTGTGCCACACGTATTGATCGTTGATGATGATGCTTCAATCCGGTCGCTTCTTTCAAAATGCTTTTCTAAGGCCGGATATCAGGTAACGACGGCCAAAAGCGCCTTGGAGGCCATGGCGCTCTGTGGCGCGAAGACCTTCGACGCGCTCCTTTCTGACGCTGATATGCCGAACATGAACGGGCATGACTTGATACGTTGGGTCGCCGCTAATCGCCCTGACATCACGTGCCTATTGATGTCCGGCTTTAGTATCGAGTGTGGGGAGTGCCCCTTCACGGGTCGCTGCATGCTGCTGCGAAAGCCGTTCGGTGGCAATGAAGCGGTAGCTCTGGTCACTCAAATGCTA
Source organism: Bryobacteraceae bacterium (assembly GCA_035508655.1). GTDB lineage: Bacteria > Acidobacteriota > Terriglobia > Bryobacterales > Bryobacteraceae > DATGMB01. The sequence continues at coordinate 23,357 of DATJMP010000147.1, read as the reverse complement.
AATGACAGGAGCGGACCCGATTAAGTGCTGGAGTGACCCCGCTGTGGTCCGGCAAGTTCGCGCTTGGTTCCCGGCCGCCGGTCTATCAGACCTGCTTACGCTTTCGGCTGGTTGGCGAACCGAACGCAGGCGGCCACTGTCGTTACCGTGGCGGCGAGATACAGAATCCAGAGTGCTACGAGGAGCGGTGGCGTCACCAGCGGACCTTTGAATGCGGCGAGGCGGGTGAACATCATGGCGGGCCGGATGGCCGAAATATGTAGCGATTCGAGCGCGCCCGAAGGCTGGTGGCGGATCAAGCCGGTGTAGTACGGGATAGCCACGAAATGGGTGGCATAGAGATCGAGCGCGGCGAAAAGACTGGCGCCGAGCGTGGGCGCCCACAGGCCGAGGAATCGCCGCAGGCCGGCTACCGCCAGCACTACTTCGGCTCCGATCACGGCATAAAGATACCAGCCCATCGACGTCGGCACGCCCTTGCTGGAAAAAATCAGTACGACGTTGTAAAGCTGGCCAAGCCAGAACGCGGCGTAGAGCAGCGCCAGCCGCAACAGTTCCGTGTTCTTGCGCAGCGCAAAGAGGCAGCCGAGGGCGGCGGCGAAAGTTACCACGTAAAACACGTGGTACATCCAAGAGCGGACGGTGAGCGAACTCCAGCCGCCGAAGTAGAAGTGCGAGAGCAGGATGGAATCGATGGCGGTGCGCAATGGCAGGGTGAAGGCATTGTAGAGAAGGGTGAACGGGCCGGAGTGGCGCAACATCACGGATTCGCTCAGTCCGGTCAGCGTGCCGGTGGTGAGGAGATTGCGCACGTACCACCAGCCGGAAATGCCAAGGCCGACGAGGATCGCGCGGGGCATCCACAATGCGGCGACGAGCGCTGTGAGGAAATAGGCTTTGGTGAGCAGACCGAGGCCGAGTACGATGCCGGCGGGAAGCCAGGCGGGCAGCCCGCGAACGGTGCCGGTACGCCCCGCGGCAAGCATGAGGAACGCCGTGAAGAGGAGGACCGCGAGGCAATCGTTGGAGACACGCGCGACGTCGAAGGCGAAGCCCGGCATGACGGTGACGATGGCGGCGCAGCCGAGGGCGAGGCGCCGGTCGGCGAAAGCCCCGAGCGCGAGTGAGAAGACGAGCGGAATCGTGAAGGACGCGATCAGCACGGCGGCAAAGCGCAAGGTGAGCACCTGCGTGGCGAGCGAGCAGCCGCCGAGCAGGCGGAGCAGCGGCGCCATGAGCCAGTAGTAGAGCGGGGCCTGGAGGGATTCATAGGCGGTCAGTTTGGGGGCCGGTGGCGGGGGACCGGGAGCCGGGGAAGCGTCGTGACGCCAGAAATCGTCGTGGGTTTCCGAGGGCGGGTCGAGGTAGCGCAGTTCCCATGGCACCGGCATGGAACGGAGCGAGGCGGCGACGTCGTCGGGGACCGGCGCGTCGCGGGGCGGCAAGAGCTGCCCCGAGGCTACGGCGCGGATGACGGAAAAGTGTGACCACTCGTCATAGCCTTCCCAGATCGGCAGCATGGCCGCGTAGAAGAGCAGCCGCGTCAGTGCGCAGGCCCAGACGACGAAGAGCCAGCGGCGGGCGGACATGTCAGGTACGCTCCGTAGAGCCGGCTTTCAGCCGGCACTGCCGGCGTCCTTGCCGGCATTCGTGTTCCAGACTGGGTATCTCGGCTCGAAAGCCGAGATGGCCGCCTAAAAAGGCGGCTCCACGGATGCGCAGCCGGTTCAAATCGACATCGCCATGAAGCCGCCGTCCACGGGCAGGATCGCGCCGGTGACGAAGCCGGAAGCGCGGCGGGAAGCCAAATAGACGGTTGCGCCCACCAGTTCGGCGGCTTCGCCGAAACGGCCCATCGGGGTGTGGCCGAGGATGCTGGAAACGCGTTCCGGCGTGAGCACCCGGCGGTTCTGCTCGGCGGGGAAGAAGCCGGGAAGGAGGGCGTTGACGCGGATGTTGTGCGGCGCCAGCTCGCGGGCGAGGAATTGCGTGATCTGGTTGACGCCGGCCTTGGCAACGCTATAGGTGAAAACGCGCGACAGCGGCGGGCCGGAGGAGGCGGAACTCAGATTGATGATGGAGCCGCCGCGGCCGGCATCCACCATGGCTTTGCCGAAAACCTGGCAGGCCAGGAACACGCTTTTCAGGTCGATATCCAGAATGCGGTGCCACTCCTCTTCGGAGATGTCGAAAAACGGCGTGGCGGAATTGACGCCGGCGGCGTTGATGAGGATGTCGACGCGGCCAAAACGCTCCAGGACGGCGTCTCGGAGGGCCTCGAGATCGTTTTTGCGGGTGGCGTCACACTGGAACCCCGCGGCGTCATAGCCCTGTTTGGCGATGGCGCACGCGCGCGTTTCCGCGTGTTCGCGAGTGCGGCCGGCAATGGCGATGCGGGCGCCGGCTTCCGCCAGTCCCTCGGCCATGGCGCCCGCCAGGACGCCGCCGCCACCGATGACGAGGGCCACTTCGCCGTCGAGAGAGAACAGGGAAGATCCGTGCATGGGCGGTACAGGCATGGGTGGTTCGGGCATGAAAGGATATGGTAACGCTTGGGGGCCGGGGGCCTGGGGTCAGGGGCCGGGGAGGCGCCCGTGAAAGGCGCGGGTGGGCGGTGTCTTGTTTCGGGACTGGAGCGGCGACGTGGATCATCAAGGAAGCCACAGACTTCCTTGGTCCCTGATCCCTGACCCCTGATCCCCACTGCTTGCTACACTGAAAAATCAATGAAGAAATGGCGCAGGGTGGGCCTGGCGTTGGTGGTGTGCGCCGCGGCGGGGTGGGCCGTGGATTGGACGGCCTACAAGCCCCAGGGCTACGTCAGCGATTTCGCCAATGTCATTGACCCCGCCAGCCGCAGCCAACTGGAAAACTATTGCGCCGCCGTGGAGCGCGCTACGCACGCACAGGTCGCGCTGGTGACGGTGCCCTCGCTCGAAGGAGAGCCCATCGAGGACGTGGCATATGCGCTGGCGCGGGCATGGGGCGTAGGGCGGAAAGGGCAGAACGACGGCATTCTGCTGCTGCTGGCCATTCAGGACCGGCGCTCGCGCCTGGAAGTCGGCTCCGGTTTGGAATCGGTGCTGCCCGGTTCGCTGGGCGGAGACATTTTGACCGAGATGCGGCCGGCGCTGCGCAAGCAGCAGTACGGCGAAGCGATGATGGCGGCGGCGGAGACCATCGGGCACACTGTGGCCAAGGCGCGCGGGGTGAAGATCGAAACGAAGCTGCCGCGCAAGACGCGCCCGGAAACGGGCGACTGGCTGCCGTGGCCGGTGCTGGTGGGCGGCGGGTTGCTGGTGATCTGGCTGCTGTTTTCCGGTGCGCCGCGCGGCTACGGCGGGTGGGGCGGCGGCGGATTCCTGCCGTGGCTGATTCTGGGCAACATGATGGGCCGCTCGACGTGGGGCAGCCGGTCGAGCGGAGGGTTCGGCGGCTACGATTCCGGCGACAGCTTCGGCGGATTCGGCGGCGGCGATTTCGGTGGCGGAGGCGCTTCGGGCGACTGGTAATGCGGAACACGGGACAGTTGCTGAACCAGCTGGTGGAGAAACTGCAGCACGCCTTCGGCGAAGGGCTGGTTTCCGTGGTGCTGTACGGATCGGCGGCGGCCGGCGACCACCATCCGCATTTCTCCGATTACAACGTGCTTTGCGTGCTGCGGGAAATCTCGCGGCGCGAACTGGCGGCGAGCGAGCCGATTTTCCGCTGGTGGCGGGAGCAGGGCAGCCCGTCGCCACTGCTGCTGACGGAAACCGAGGTGGCCAATTCCACCGACTGTTTCGCCATCGAATTCCACGACATCAAAAAGAGCCACCGCGTGCTGTTCGGCAAAGACGTGGTTGAGCCGCTGGTGGTGGACGATTCGTTTTACCGCGCGCAGGTGGAGCACGACCTCAGGGCCAAGCTGCTGCGGCTGCGGCAGAAGGCCGCGGGCATGCTGAGCGAGCCCGACCAGTTGCGGCGGCTGCTGGCGGATTCGGTTTCCACGTTCTGCGTCCTGTTCCGGCACGCTCTGGTGCTGCACGCGGTGGAGCCTCCCGCGAAGAAGCGCGAAGTGGTGCAGGCGGTGGCGGCGTTGTTCGGCGCCGACGCGCAGCCGTTCGAGCGCCTGCTGGACATCCGCGAGGAACAGGTGAAGCCGCGGGAAGTGGACCCGGTGAGCCTGCTCGATGCCTACCTGAAAGGCATCGAGGTTGTAGTGGACGCGGTAGACCGGCTGGAGAAATAGGAGACCGAGTGCGCAACGTGCTCCTGGTCAATCTGCTGCTGCTGGCGGTGGCGCTGGCAGCGTGGGGCGAGTACACGGCGGTGCGCACGCGTCTTACCGCGCAGCAGGAGGCGATCGGAACCGAATGGGCGCAGGTGGACCTGGCGATGCAGGCGCGGGCAGATCTGGTGTCGAAGCTGATTCTGCCGCCGGGCCCGAAGGACGAAAGTATGCCGGCGCGCGAGGAGGCGCGGGGCGCGGTCGCGGAGTTGGAGCGGGCGTTGGCGCCGGCGGACAAGATCCGCGCCAACAGCGAGCTTTCGGCGGCGCTGGCCAAGTTGCCGCGGCCGAAATCGGAGGAGGCTCTCGACCGGCTTTCCGACGCGGAGAACCGCATTGCCGTGGAGCGGCGGCGGTATAACGAAATGCTGGAGCATTACAACGCGCTGATCCAGCGATTTCCCGACAATATCGTGGCCCGGCTGGCGGGTTTCCAGCGCGATCCGAACTATCTACCGACTGAGGAACAGGAACCGGTACAAAAATGACACCGATTTTTGCGAACTACATCAACGGCGAATGGGTGAAGGGCGCGGACACGTTTGCGGACCGTAACCCGGCGAATACGGACGAAGTCGTCGGCTGCTTTGTGAAGGGCTCGGCGCGGGATGTCGAGGACGCGACGGCGGCAGCGGCAGCGGCGCTGCCAGGGTGGTCAGGAACAGCCGGACCGGCGCGCGGCAACATCCTGTATAAAGCGGCGGACATTCTGGACCGGCGGTTCGACGAAGTCTCGGCCGAGATGACGCGCGAGGAAGGCAAGACGCTGCCGGAAGCCAAGGGCGAGGTGCGGCGCTCGATCAACATCATGCGCTACTTCGCCGGCGAGGGCGCGCGCATGCCGGGCATGCTGGTGCCGTCGGAGCGCGAGCGCGTGCACATGTTCGCGCTGCGCAAGCCCATCGGGGTGGTGGGACTGATCACGCCGTGGAATTTTCCGAGCGCGATTCCGGCGTGGAAGCTGGCGCCGGCGCTGATCTGCGGCAACACCGTGGTGCTGAAGCCGGCGTCCGCGGCGCCTCTGAGCGCGTGGAGGATCGTGGAAGCGCTTCACGAAGCCGGCGTGCCCAAGGGCGTGGTGAATTTCGTGGCGGGTTCGGGAGGAGAGTTGGGGAAGGCACTGGTGAATGCCGGGCCGCTGCGGGCGGTATCCTTCACCGGATCGTGCGAGATCGGCACGTGGCTGCACGGGGAAGCCTCCAAACGGCGGCTGAAGATCCAGCTCGAAATGGGCGGAAAGAACCCGACCATCGTGCTGGGGGATGCCGATTTTGACAAGGCCGTCGAAAACGTGGTGAATGCTGCGTTCTTCTCCACCGGGCAGAAATGCACCGCCACCAGCCGCGCGATTGTGGAAGACTCCATTTACGATCGTTTCGTGGCGGCGGTGGTAGAGCGGACCCGGCGTCTGAAGGTCGGTGACGGCATGCAATCGGGGATCGAGATCGGTCCGTGCGTGGACCAGGGGCAGATGGAGACGGTGCTGCGGTACATCGAAATCGGGCGGAAGGAATCGGGCGAGCCGAAGTGCGGCGGCCAGCGGCTGACCGAGAATGGGCTCGGCAAAGGATACTTCGTGGCGCCGACGGTGTTCGCGGATGTGGCCGAGGATCACACCATCGCCCGCGAGGAGATTTTCGGGCCGGTGCTGGCCGTGATGCGGGCGAAGGATTTCGACGATGCCATGCGCATCGCCAACGCCATTCCGTTCGGCCTTTCGTCTTCGATTCAGACCGGCAACCTTTCGCGCGCATTCGAATACATCTATCGCGCGGAAGCAGGGCTGCTGACGGTCAATCTGCCCAGCGCGGGCGTGGAATACCAGCTTCCGTTCGGCGGGACGAAGGAATCGAGCTTCGGGCCGAAGGAGCAGGGCCCGGCGGCGCTCGAATTCTATAGCGACTACAAGACCGTGTATCTGAAATACTAGGGGATCGGAGATCATGCGTCGGGGGCCGGCGTTCCGGCTTCCGACTTCTGGCTTCTACTCCTGAATTCTGAATTCCTATATGCAACTTGGACAAGTGAAATCGGAAGGGGCGGTGGTTGCCGCCGTATTCGAGGGAGGGCGGGTGCGGCCGATTCCGGCGCACAGCACGCTGGACCTGATCCGGCGGTCGGCGGCGCAGGGCGAACCGCTATCCAAGCTGGCGGCGCGGCTGGCCAGCCGGCACGCGGAGGAACTGCCGCCGCTGCTGCCCATCCATCCGCCGGAAGTGTGGGCGTGCGGATGCACCTACGAAGCCAGCGCGGCCTTCCGCGATGCCGAGCACGGAACGGTAAAGGGAATGTATGCGGAGGTGTACCGGGGTGCGCGGCCTGAGATTTTCTTCAAGGGAACGGCGCGGGTTTGCGTGGGGACGGGACAGGCGATCGGCATTCGGCCGGATTCGAAATTCACCGCTGCGGAGCCCGAATTGGCCGTAGTGCTGGGAAGAGGCGGGCACCTGGAAGGATACACGCTGGGCAACGACGTCTCCGCGTGGGACATCGAGCGCGAGAACCCGCTGTATCTTCCGCAATCGAAAATCTATGACGGCTGCTGCGCGCTGGGACCGGTTATGGTGACGGCGGATGAGGTGCCGGATCCGTACAAGTTGCAGATGACCTGCACGGTGACGCGCGATGGCCGGGAGGTTTTTTCCGGCAGCGTCTCCACCGAGCGCCTGCACCGCCGCATCGAAACCCTGATCGAATATCTGATGCGCGCCAACCGCGTACCGACGGGAACGGTGGTTCTGACTGGAACGGGGATCATCCTGCCGGAAGCCGCTGCTCTGGCCGCGGGAGATGTGGTGAAGATCAAGGTGCCGGAAATCGGCGAGCTGGTGAACCGCGTGGCGGTGGTGGAATAGCTTTTGACGCAGAGCCGCAGAGAAGAGGCGGGTAGCTCTCCCACCACTTGGCTTCGTATGTCATCTGGCAAGACCGCTCCTTTCAGTCGCGGCTCCGATGAGAGCCGCGACTGAAAGGAGCGGTCCTGCTGGAAGAGAGGCAAATCTTGCGATCAACGCACCATTCCGCCGAGGCTTCCTTCTGATTCCTTGCGTCTCTGCGTCAACTATCCTCTACCGGTTCCTCCGGGGGTTCGAAGTTATCCAACAGGTCGGGGTTCTTCGCGAAGCGTTTGAGCGCCCTCAGGATCTCGCCTGTGCGGAAGCCGGCGTGGAGGAGGCGGCGGTAGGCGGAAGCCATGTCTTTTTCGTCCTGAAACAGACCTTCGCGAGGCTCCCGGCGGTATTTGCGGCGGATCCAGGATTCGATGAGCGCCTGCTCGTCAACGTTTTCATAAACCTGCCGGACGGTGCGCTCGGCCAGGGCCGGGGCGACGCGCCGCTGGCGCAGATCCTGCAGGACGCGCGCGCGGCCGAACCGGTCGTTGGCCAGACGGGCGGAGGCGAAGCTCTCGGCGAAGCGGCGATCGTCCAGGTAGCCGTCCTGCTTGAGGCGGTCGAGAATCTCATCCACGTCGACGGCTCGTTCGGCGCGGCGGCGGAGCTTCTCACGCAATTCTCCTGCCGAATGGGCCCGGGCAGCGAGGGCCTTGAGTGCGTACCCCCACAGCGCATCGGCTCCGAGTGTACGCGGCTTCCGATCTTCCATTTCGGGTCTCTATGCGGAGTATACTGAAAATGGCGAAAACGGTGATTTAGCGTCGCTCAACAGGGAGGATCACATGGACAAGAACGGATTTTCCAGCTTCTTATTGGGTTTGGGCGTAGGTGTAGGAATCGGCTTGCTTTTTGCGCCGAAATCCGGGGAAGAGACCCGGAAGATCATCCTCGATAAAGCCAACGAGGGATCGGACTTTTTGAAACAAAGGAGCTCGGAGTTCAAGCAGACGGCCTCCGAGTGGGCGGAGAAGGGCAAGGAAGCCCTCAACCGTCAGCGGGATAACCTGGCGGACGCGATGCAGGCCGGGCGGCAGGCTTACCGTGAAACGGTCAACCGCGAGGTGCCGCCTGTTGAAGGTCCGGCGCAGCCGTAACCAGTAGCTGAGAAGATTTGGCCGCATGTCCGAGGACGTTTTTCGCATCTTCATCGCAATTGCTGTAGGATTGGCTTGCCTCGCGTTTATTGTGCAGGCGTTTGTAGGGGCGGCGATGCTGCGCGTCGCCCGCGCCATCCAGAAGAAACTGGAGGACTTGGCGGGAAAGGCCGAGCCGCTCATGGCCGGCGGCGGCGCCGCGATTGAAAAAATCGGTCCGCTGCTTGAGAAGGCCGGTCCGGTAATCGAACAGGCTGGACCCGCCATCGCAAAAATCGGTCCCGCGGTGGAGAAATTCGGACCGGTCGCGGACAAACTGGCCCTCATGCTGGATTCCGGCCATCAGTTGGTAGAGGAGACGCGGCCGCGGCTGGCGGAGATTTCCGCTGAAGCGCAGGGCATTGCGCGCGAAGGCCGCAAACAGGTCGAACGGCTGGGCGGCCTGCTGGCGGATGCCGGCGAGCGGGCGCGTACACGCCTGGAACAGATCGATCAGACGGTGGAGACCACCGTCGAAACCATCGGCTCGGTGAAGCGTGCCGTGACGCGCCCGGCGCGCGAAGTCAGCGGCTTGGCGGCGGCCCTGGCGGCGGTGATCGCCGCCCTGGCGAAAGGCCAGCGCCGGCCGACCGTGGACTCCGCCACTCAAGATGAAGAAATGTTCATCTGAGCGATGTGGCGTGCTGCGCGCGGGTCTGTGAGTACATCGGAAGGCGCGGTATTATAGCGCGCCAAACCTTTCCTTAGCTTACATTTCCTTACATAGGAATCAGGTGTGCTGGCCTATCTGGTGGTGTAAAATTTGCGTCTTTATTGAGTAGAGGAGGTGTAGAATGGGTACTCGGAAGGAGATGAATATGGCTTCGCCCGGACCTGCACCCTGGCCACAAGAAGAAGCTGAAGCCGAAAGGCTATTCGAGAATGGCACGCGTGCGGTGCCAGCGAAAGCCGTTCCGGAAGCGGTGAGGCTGAACTTCAACGTGTCACCTTCCGTCGCCGAAGAGGTCAGAACACTCGCGGGAGACCTCGACCTTTCCATGACGCAGTTGTTCCGGTATGCGTTTGGAATCTTGAAACTTGCTGCCAATGAAGCCAAGCGAAAGAGAAAGCTCGTGATCGCGGACGAGAATGGCACCCCGCTGCGAGAGATCGTTCTCCCTGGTATCGGCGAGTAAGCTGCCACAGCGAGTCACCGGCCGAGCAGGCGTTTGAACCAGCCCTTCTTTTCCTGGAGGGAGCGCATCCGGTCGAAAATGGCTTGATCGCGCTTCACAGGATCAGTGATGCGTCCGATCAACCACTCGAATTCAGCAGTTTCGAGCGTGTGCGAGAGCCTGTTTTCGACGTTGTCGTAGATTTTCAAAACGAAGGCGCCCAGCACGTTCATCAGCGCGCCTACCACGGTTCTGCTGGACTTGAGGTCTCCGTGGTCGGCCACTCCCCAGATCAGAATGCCGGCGCCGATCCCGACCAGAGCGATCGCAACCCAGAAAGACACGCGCGCGAAAACAATTCGATTCTGGTGGACCGGGCGCGTAACCTCAGGCCCCACGAGGCTGGTGATCAGTTCCTGTGGAGCGGGCGTCATTCTGTGCAGAAGTGTAACTGAAGTCAGGATTGTGAGTCAAAGATCACGGAACGGTTTTCCTGCTCGTGCGGCGCTGCGTCTGCTCGGCAACTCTTACGAACCTTCGCCTGCCCGGGCCTGAGCCACCACCAGCCGGATCTGGTCGTAAGTGATTTCGGGCGGGAGGGCTTCGCGCAAGGGCTTCAGCCATTGGGAGCCGAGGCGCGCGATGGCGGCGGCAATCTGGTCGTGAGCAGCCTCGCCCACCCAATCCATGCGGTATTCCAGGCGGCCTTTTTCCACCAGGTCGGCCACCATGTTGACGACGGTGGTGAGCTGACGTCCGCGAATTTCGGCGATCTCGGCGAAGGTCTTGCCTTGGGCCAGCAGTTGCAGGGTTTCCTCGGCCGGGGAGGCCTGTTCGACCTTGCGGGCGGCGGCACGGGCGCCCTTGCGGAAGGCTTCGAAGGCGGCGAAGATATCGGCGCCGTAGAGCTCCGCTTTGCGCTCGCCGAAACCGCTCACGGCCAGAAGCTCGCGCAGGTTGGAGGGCTGCTTGCGACAGAGATCGGCGAGGGCGGCATCGCTGAGGACGATATAGGCGGGGACCGCGGCGCGCTCGGCGGTGCGGCTGCGCCATTCCTTGAAATAGGCGAGGAGTTCGAGATTGACGTCGGCAGCCGGCGCCGGCGGTGCCACGGCTGCGGCTGGCCTCGGTGGCGGGGGAGCGGGCCGGATGTATCCGGCCCCTACGGGCGAGGCGGATTCGCCGCGTTTCGCGCGGTTTGCAGGCGAAACCGCCTGCCCCACATCGGCGGCGGCCTCGCGCTTGCGCTTCTTCTTCTTTTTGGGTGCGGTTTCGGCTGGCGGCGGCGCCTGGAGCCATTCGGGCAGGCTGCCGCAGACGTCGCAGGAATCGCAGCGCGTCCACTTGGGGATCTGGCCGAAATGGGTGCAGATGTGGAGATGGCGGCAGCGGTTGCCCTCCACGAAGTGGCGGACATCGTGATAGCGCTGCCAGGCACGGTCGCGCTCGGCGGCATCCTGAAGCTGGTTGATGAAGTAGGCCAGCAGGCCGGCGTCCTTAGGCTGCCAGAGGAGGACGCAATCGGAAGGAAGGCCGTCGCGTCCGGCGCGGCCTGCTTCCTGGTAATACTGCTCGATGGATTTCGGCAGCGAGGTGTGGATGACCGCGCGTACGGCGGGCTTGTTGATGCCGAGGCCGAAGGCGATGGTGCCGGCCAGAACGCGGACTTCGTCGTTCATCCAGCGCTCCTGGTTGCGCCGGCGCGTAGCAGTCTCCATCTGGCCGTGATAGGGAATCGCAGGGATACCGTGGCCGGCGAGGAAATCCACCGTTTCTTCCACCATAGCGATGGTGGGCGCGTAGATGATAATACTCTCGCCGGCATAGGCACGGGCCGCGGCGAGCAGCAGGCGACGGTGCGTGCCCTTTTCGCATTGGTGCGCTACGTAGCGCAGGTTGGCGCGGTGGAAGCTGGCGATGTACTTGTGGGGATCGCGAAGCTGGAGCTGCTCCAGAATATCGTGGCGGACGCGCCGGGTAGCGCTGGCGGTGAAGGCGGCGATCGGTTTATCGGGGAAGTGGCGGCGCAGCAGGCTGAGCTGGCGGTATTCCGGGCGGAATTCGTGGCCCCATTCGGAAATGCAGTGGGCTTCGTCGATGGCGAAGAAGGCCAGCGGGATTTTTTCCAGCCAGGCCGCGGTATCGGGGCGGGCGAGGCGTTCGGGGGAGAGATAGAGGAGGCGGAAGGCGCCCTGGGTGGCGGCGCGCATGACGGCACGCTGCTCGTCCGGCGGCTGGCTGCTGTTGACCAGCGCGGCGGGAATTCCCATTTCGGCAAGCTGCGCCACCTGGTCCTGCATCAGCGCGATGAGCGGCGAGACCACCACCACGGTCTGGCCGAGCACCAGCGCGGGCAACTGGTAGCAGAGCGATTTACCGCCGCCGGTGGGCATCACCACCGCGGCATCGCGGCCCCCCAGCAGGCTCTGGATAATGCTTTCCTGCATGGGGCGGAAGGAATCGTAGCCCCAATAGCGCTTCAGGGCTGCGTGGAGGTCGGGCACCGTGACCTACGAGTGTAACAGGCGGATGGTTTGGGGCGGTGCGGCTTCGAGGAGGCTGCGAATGCTCTTGTGAGTAACGGGATGGCGAAGGTCGGGAACGAGATCGGCCAGCGGCGCGAGAACGAAGCGGCGCTCAGCCATACGCGGATGGGGAATTTCGAGCGTGGGGGCGTGGACCACGGCGTTTTCGTACAGGAGAATATCGATATCGATGGTGCGCGGGCCTTTGGGTACGGCGCGGATTCGGCCGAGCTCCCGCTCGATGCGTGAAGTGCGGGCGAGCAGCAGCAGCGGGAGAAGGTCGGTCTCGGTTTCGGCTACCAGGTTGAGAAACCAGCGCTGGCTGGCGTACTCGACGGGCTCGGTCTCATAGATGGGAGAAACGCGGAGGACGTGGATGCCGGCCGGTGGCATGGCGCGCAGGGCTGTTTGGAGATTGGCCTCGCGGTCGCCAACGTTGGAGCCCAGGCTGAGGTAGACGGTCTTCATAGGGATCGGGGATTAGGGATTAGGGATTGGTGATCGAACGCCCACGGACAGGTCGGGCGCCGATTCCAATAGGGCCGGGGGGACGGTGCCGCAGTGACCCGTCGCGCTCCCAACCCATAATCCCTAATCCCCAATCCCCTCTTTCCGGCTACATCCGGACAATTTTCGGCGAGCTGAACTTTTTCAGGGCATTGCGCGTGTCGACAATGAGCGGGGCGCGATCTACCAGGGCCTTGTAATCGAAGGCCGAATGGTCCGTGATAATGACGGCGCAATCCGCTTCGGCGGCAGCGGATTCCGGGCTGGCCTCGAGATTCAGGCCGTCCAGGTGCAAAGCGGGCACGTGCGGATCGCTGTAGGTGATCTGCGCGCCGCGCTTGCGCAACAGCAGGATCACGTCGAGAGCGGGCGATTCGCGCATATCATCGATGTCGCGTTTGTAGGCCACGCCGACCACGTGGACGCGCGAACCCTTCACCGGTTTGCCGGCGTCGTTGAGCGCATTCTGGACCTTGTCGACGACGAAGTGCGGCATCTGGCCGTTGATATAGCCGGCGAGTTCGATGAAGCGGGCTTCGATACCGGCCTGTTTGGTCTTCCAGGAGAGATAGAAAGGGTCGATCGGGATGCAGTGTCCGCCGAGGCCGGGGCCGGGGTAAAACGGCATGAAGCCGAACGGCTTGGTGGCGGCGGCATCGATCACTTCCCACACGTTGATGCCCATGCGGTCGCACATGAGCGCGATCTCGTTCGCCAGGCCGATATTGATCATGCGGAAGGTATTTTCGAGCAGCTTCACCATTTCCGCCACTTGCGTGGAACTGACGGGCACGACGGTTTGAAGCGCCTGCGAATAGAACAGGCGGCCCATTTCGGTGCAGGCCGGCGTCACGCCGCCCACCACCTTGGGAATGTTCGCGGTCTGGAACCGTGCGTTGCCGGGATCGACGCGTTCCGGCGAGAAGCACAGGAAGAAATCCTTGCCCACTTCCAGGCCGGATTTGGAGAGCATGGGCAGGACGACTTCATCCGTGGTTCCGGGGTAGGTAGTGGATTCCAGGATGACGAGCATGCCGGGATGGAAGTGGCTGGCCATCGCCTCGCAGGAGGAGACGATGTAGCTCATGTCCGGATCCTTGGTTTTCCGCAGCGGAGTGGGAACGCAGATGTTGATGGTGTCGAGATCGAGGACGGCAGAGAAATCGGTGGTGGCGCGGAGTTTGCCGGATTCGACCAGCGGTCCGAGAACCGAGGAAGGAATATCGCCGACGTAGGAATCGCCGCTGTTGACCTTGCTGGTTTTCGATTCGCTGACATCAATGCCGGTTACGGTGAACCCGGCTTTGGCGAATTCAACGGCGAGAGGCAGGCCGACGTATCCGAGCCCCACGATGCCGACGCGGGCGGCGCGAGCCCGGATCTTTTCTTCCAATGCGTGCGTGATCGATGCAACTGCGGTTTGAGCTTCAGACATGGTTATAGCGATTTTCTCATACGAAGAATTCCCCTTCACAGATGATTTGTGCCGGGCCGGTCAGGTAAATGTCTGCATCAAAACGGATTTGGAGCGGTCCGGCCGGAGTTCGTACCAGTACCGGCCACTCCGCGGTACCCCAGGCTATAGCCGCCGCGGCAGCGCCCGTGGAGCCGGTTCCGGAGCTCATGGTTTCGCCGGCGCCACGCTCGTAGAAGCGGACGTCGATGGTGTGTGCGTCCACCCGCCGGACGAAGGAAACGTTGGTGCGATCGGGAAAGAGCGGATGCGATTCGATTTCCGCGCCGAGCGCGCGCCAGTCGAAATCGAAATCGTCCACCGGCAGCGCGCACTGCGGGTTGCCGACCCAGATAATGGCGGCATCGCGCGGTCCGGCGTGAAGCGGTAAGGCGAAGTGCGCAGCTTTCACGTCGGCGCGGCCCATGTTCATTTCGAACTGGAATTCCAATTCGCGGCGGGAAAGCAGGCGGAGGGTCTTAATGCCGGCGCCGGTGCGGATTCGGACCACGCCGGGCGCGAGATTGTGGCGCACCAGCAGGGCGGCGGCGCAGCGGGTACCGTTGCCGGAAATTTCGGCAGTACTGCCGTCGGAATTGTAAAGCTGAATGGAGGCTTCGGCTTCGCCGTCCCGGGCGGGTTCGACCAGCATCCAGCCGTCAGCGCCCACGCCGGTGTGGCGGTCGCAGATGGCGCGGGCCAACGCGGGCAGATCATCTTCGGGTGCGTCATTGCGCCAGGTGAGCAGGAAATCGTTCTTGGCGCCGTGCGCCTTGGTGAAGCGGATTTTCATGGGCCTCCCGTGCGCCGGTAAATGGCGATGACCGGCTCATCTTTTTCCACGATGGTGAGTTCAAGTTGATACAGGCCGCAGAGGCGGACCGCGTCGTCCAGTTCGTCGCCTTGCCGGGTGATGGCCCACCCCTGATGGAAATAGAGATCGGGGCGGGCGACAGCGGCATCCCAGACGAGGCCGTTATCGACGCTGAAGGTTTCTCGCAGCGGGATGCCGGCGGTTCGGTAGATGCCGAAAAAATCGTCACCACCGGAGGAGAGGATACCGACACCCGGATGGTAACGGGCGGAGAGATAGTGCGCTGCCTCGGACATCCAGGCGCGCCGGCCGACGGAGTTGGCGCGGGATTCGGCCCAGGTGACCCACGCTTCGGGACCTCGCTGAACGGCCCAGTGAACCGTACCGGCGAGAATGACGAGCGCGGCGGTGACGGCCCGCAGGCGCGGCGGGACGGCCAGAACCAGCGCCGCCGAAGCGAAGGCAAGCAAGGGCAGGGCGGCCAGACCGTAGCGGGTGTTGTAGTAGGAATGCGGCCACAGGACGGGAGTGAAGATCGGGGTGCCGCCGGAGGAGTACATGCTCCAGAGATAGAATACCGGCGGAAGCGCCAATAGAATGAGCGGCCAGATGACTTTGCGCGCCGCCGCGACGACCACGCCGGCCATGGCCATGAGCGGCAGGCCGGGGCCGGCACAAAGCTCAGCCGCGGTGCGGTAATAGAGCCAGGCGGCGGGGGCGTCGTGCAGGCCGGGGTAGGGACGGCCTTTCTGGATGGCAGCGGCAGAATAGGGGCCGCGGTAGAAGGCGAGCGCGTCGCCGGTCCAATACCAGTTGTGGGCCAGCCAGGCGAGAGGTCCCAGCGCGGCAATGGCGGCATAAATGAACCCATGCCTGGGCCGCCGGATGATGAAATAGAGGGCCACGAACGGCAGGAGGAACCAGCCGTCGTAGCGGGTGAAAGTGGCGGCGATGGAAACCAGGCCGGCCAGGACGGGAAGGTCCGCAACGGTGAAGTAAAGGAGCGCGGCCAGTTCGGCGAAGAAATAAGCCTCCGTCATGGAGGTGGACTGCAGGTAGAGCAGGTTGGGATTGAGGGCGGCGAGCGCGGTGGCGGCGACGGCGGCGGCCGTCGCCCCCGGTGGTGCGGCGCCCGCTTTCCCCGGAAGGCTGAAAATGCGGCGGGCGGCGGCGAACAGGAAGTAGCCTCCGGCCACAAAGGCGCAGGCGGCGGGAATGGCGGCGGCGATGCCGCTGCGCCACCAGGCGTCGACGGCGGTGAAGGGCAGGATCAACAGATGCGGCAGAGGGAGCCAGGGGGTGCCGAACTGGCTGGTGCCGGGCGTTTGCGAATCGAACAGGCGGCGGGCGGCGTTGAGATGGGCCTCGGCATCGCCGTACCAGAGCAGGTAGCCTCGGGAAAAGAAATACCAGACGGCGGCCGCACTCAGCAGAGGCAAGCCGAAAAAGACGGCGGCCTGGCCCCACATCCCCGCCCGGCCGGCGCGTATCCGGCTAAAACCAGGCCGGCTAAAACGAGGTACAGCTTTTGAATTCCTGATAGCGGTCCTCGATTTCGTCACGGGTGAGCGTGCGGAAGCGGTCCACCCCGAACTTCTCGCAGCAGAAACTGCCCATCACCGATCCGTAAATGACGGCGCGGCGCAGTTCCTCCATGTCCAACGATGTGCCGTTGGGCTGGATGCCGCGGCCTGCCAGGTAGCCGATGAAGCCGCCGGCAAAACAATCGCCCGCGCCCGTGGGATCGAAGACGCTTTCCAGCAGATAGCCGGGAGCGAAGAAGTGGCAGCCGTGGTGGAAGAGGATGGCTCCGTATTCGCCGCGCTTGATGACCAGCGTGTGCGGGCCCATGTGCGCGATTTTGGCGGCGGCGCGGCGGAGGTTGTGCTCGCCCGAAAGCAGGCGCGCTTCGCTGTCGTTGATCAGGAGGAAGTCCCACTCGCGCAGGGTATCGAGGAGCTCGGAGCGGTAATCGTTGATCCAGTAATTCATGGTGTCGCCGCCGGTGAGGCGGGCGCCGGGCAGTTGGGCGCGGACGCTGCGCTGGAGTGCCGGCTGGATGTTGCCGAGCAGGAGGTAAGGCGAGGACAGGTAGGATGGCGGAAGCTTGGGCTGGAAGCCGGCGAAGACGTTGAGATCCGTGCGCAGGGTGGTGCGATCGTTCATATCGGCGGAATAAACACCGGCCCAGAAGAACGTTTTTCCGCCGGATATGCGCTCCAGGCCGTCCAGACCGATGTTGCGGGAGGCGAGGAGGTCGTAGTCCTCGGAGGCAAAATCATCGCCTACCACGGCTACAATCTGGGTGGGAGTAAAGTAGCTGGCGGCGAGGGAAATGTAAGTGGCGGCGCCGCCGAGCATGCGATCGACTTTGCCGTGCGGCGTTTCCACGCCATCATACGCGACGGAGCCAACAACGGTGAGAGACATGGGTAAAGAGCGATTGTAGCAGGGCCAATTCAGGAGTCAGAAGTCAGAAGACGGAAGCCGGGAGCACCACCGGCATTCTGACGTCCGTCTACTGCCTTGTGGCTTCCAGGGGCGCATATCCCGTGATGGCCTTCACCGCTCCGGGAACATCGTATCGGTCAAATCTTCCGGCGGTTTTTCGCGGGCGATGGCCCAGGCGCCGGCGGCGAAAGCGGCAGCGGCCAGGCACCACACGGCGATCGCGAGGGAGTCGAACGGGTTGCGAAAAATAAGGACGACGGCGCAGGCGGCGGTGCGGAGGAGCCAGGCGTAGAAACGCGCGGGGCGGACGCGATGCTTACGGACACCCATCCAGGTGCGGCCGGCCATGTGGGCGAAGACCACGCATAGCCCGCCGAGCAGGCCGCGCAGAAATGCGAACGGCACGTTGGGCATGCCCTTAGTTTGACACAAATGGACTGAGCGCCCGACTAAGGTTCTTTACCGGGTATGTCTCGCGCGAGGGCCGAGTTTGCCACAATGGACGGTATGATGCGATCCGCGATGACGCTCCTGCTCGCGGCCGGATTCGTTCTGGCGCAAATGCCCAGCCCGCCGGCCGAAACCTCCGCCACGATCAACGGGAAGAAAATTTCTATTCACTACGCCGCGCCCTCGCTGCGCGGGCGCCATGCGTTCGGGCCGAATGGAATCATCAGTCACGACCCGACTTATCCCGTCTGGCGCGCGGGGGCCAACGAGGCGACCGCGCTGCACACCGATGCGCCGCTGCAGATCGGCAACCTGACGGTTCCGGCGGGCAACTATACGTTGTTCGTCGATATCGCGACGAATCCGTGGCGCCTGATCGTTAACAAGCGGACGGGCGAATGGGGGCTGGACTACACAAAATCGGCGGACCTGGGGCGGGTGCCGATGACGATGACCAAGCCGGCCGCGCCGATCGAGACCTACAAGATGACGCTCACAGACTTGGGCGGCAATCGCGGAAAGCTGGAACTGGCGTGGGAAGACGTGGTGGCTTCCGTGAATTTCATGGTGAGATGAAACGGGCCGAGTCGCCCCGGCCCGTTTGCTGAATCGCTTCGTTCGGCTTCTGGCGTGATTAGTGTATGCCCAGAAGGTTGAGGGTCTGCGAATCCAGCTGGCCGGTGTCGCTCAGGTTGTTACTGCGTTGAAACTTGCGGATGGCTTCCCGGGTGTCGGGGCCCATAACTCCGTTGAGCGCGCCGCTATAAAAGCCCTGCTGCTGGAGATCGGTCTGAACAGTGGTGATCGTCGAAGAGGAGATGTTGGGCTGCTCTGCCGTGTTGTTGCCGGTATCTTCGCGCGCCGCCGAGTTGTTCTGGCTGCCGGTCGCCGGCGGGTTGGTAGACATGCTGCCGTTCGGCTCGGTGGCCGGCATGTTGGTCTGCGATTGCTGAGGTTGCTGCGACTGCTGCGGCTGCATGTTCATGTTGTTGTTGGACGTGCCGCTGGTTTCACTGGAACTCTGGCTGCGGCTGGCTGCGCCTGATGAGGGCCGGACGCCAAGCTTGAACAGGGTTCCGGGGGTCAGACGGCCGGTGGCCGTGAGTCCGTTGGCGCGCTGGAAGCGGCGAACGGCGGCATGCGTTTCCGGTCCGGCGATGCCGTCTACGCGGCCTTTATAATAGCCATCGGCCCGCAGCGTCCGCTGGATATGGCGGAGGGTAGCCCGGGAATGCATACGACCCATACATCCGGTGCAGGAATAGGTGGTGACCATGGAACGGCTCGCCTGGCCGTGGTGAATCCGCGTAACCGTGAGCGTGGACATCGTCCGATGGGTCAGCATGCCGGTGGCGCGGAGGCCCTTGTCGCGCTGGAAATGACGAAGAGCGGCATGCGTTTCGGGGCCGTTGATACCGTCGATTTTGCCTTTATAGTAGCCCTGGGCGCGCAGCACGCGCTGGACGTGCTCGATGGAGGCCGGTGAATGAAACCGCGTCATCGAGTACATGTGGACGCGAGCGTGCCGGCCCGACCAGGCGGAACTCGTCGAGGGCTGGTTCATCGGGTTTGTCATCGGAGCCTGATTGTTACTGTTGCTGGAACCGGTTACTCCGCTCTGACCGTTGTCGCCTTGCGGGTTGGGGGGCGCAGTCTGGTCCATGTCGCCGGTTTGGGGCTGGGACTGTGACTGGGACTGCGGGTTTTGGGAACCCTGGTTTCCCATCTGGGTACCGTTGTCTTCCTGCGCCCAAGCCAGCCTCGCGCTTCCTGTGATGCCCACCAGCCCGAGGGCCAGTGCGGCGGATAGGGTAAAACGCTCTAATTGTTTAAATCCGCTGTACATAATTCCACCTCAAAGGGGTTCACATTGGTAAAATGCAATCCCAAGGCCACGCCGGAATTCCCCCCAATCTCAATGGACATTACCATCATTTGCGTGATATTCTTTGTGGAATGCGGCGGCTGACCCATCTCGAAGCGCTGGAAGCGGAATCGATCCACATCATTCGCGAAGTGGCGTCGGAATTCCAGCGGCCGGTCATGCTGTACTCGATCGGGAAGGATTCGTCGGTGATGTTGCGGCTGGCGCAGAAGGCGTTCCATCCCGGGCCGATTCCGTTTCCGCTGCTGCACGTGGATACGGGATACAAATTCCGCGAGATGATCGAATTCCGGGATGCGTACACGGCGCGGCTGGGGCTGCGGCTGATCGTTCATCGGACCGAGGAGGCGCTGGCGGAAGGGGCGAATCCGTTCCGGCTGGGAACCCAGCGTTGCTGTGGATTGCTGAAGACGCAGTCGCTGCTGGATGCGCTGCGGGAAGGCGGCTTCGACGCGGCATTCGGCGGAGCGCGGCGGGACGAGGAAAAATCGCGCGCCAAGGAACGGATTTATTCGTTTCGAGACGTGCACGGTCAATGGGACCCGAAGAACCAGCGGCCGGAGCTGTGGAACCTGTACAACGGGCGCGTTGAGCCGGGTGAGAGCATTCGCGTGTTTCCGCTTTCGAACTGGACCGAACTGGACGTCTGGCATTACATCCACGTGGAGAATATTCCGGTGGTGCCACTTTATTTCGCCCAGGAGCGGTGGATGCTGGTGCGCGGCGAGTCGCTGATTTCGCTGGAGCAGCCGTTTGTGCCGATGCTGCCGGGAGAGAGCCCGGAACTGGTGAAATGCCGGATGCGGTCGCTGGGATGCAGCCCGTGCACGGGGGCGATCCGGTCGGACGCGGATACGATTCCGAAAATCATCGAGGAACTGGTGGGATTCCGGCGGTCGGAGCGGGAGAACCGGGTGATCGACCACGACCAGGACGGCTCCATGGAGATCAAGAAACGGGAGGGATACTTCTGATGGCCGCGACGCGAAGCGCTTTGCAGGGCGGCATACCGCCTTCGGCGGACCGGCTCCCTTCCGCGGCCCGGCGGCACGGTCACGCCACGACGCCCGAGACTTTTCCGCTTCCTGGCGGTGGTTTCAGTGTGGAGTCGTTCCTGGAGAACGAAGCGAGCAAGGATCTGCTGCGCTTCACCACGGCGGGCAGCGTGGACGACGGCAAATCGACGCTGATCGGGCGGCTGCTCTACGACTCCAAGAGCGTCTATGAAGACCAGATCCACGCGGTGGCGAAGGCCTCGGTGAACCGGAATGCGGGCCCTCTGGATTTTTCGCTGCTGACCGACGGCCTGCGGGCGGAACGGGAGCAAGGGATCACGATCGACGTGGCCTACCGGTATTTCGCCACGGCGCGGCGCAAGTTCATCATCGCGGATACGCCCGGGCACGAGCAGTACACGCGCAACATGATCACCGGCGCCTCGACGGCGGACCTGGCGATCATCCTGGTGGATGCCCGCAACGGGGCGCTGTCGCAATCGCACCGGCACGCCTGCATCGCCTCGCTGATGGACATTCCGCATTTCCTGGTGGCGGTGAACAAGATGGATCTCACCGGATACGACCAGGGCGTATTCGAGGCGATCCGCTCGGAATTCGGCGAGTTCCTGGAGCGGCTGGGAGCGCCCCACATCACGTTTGTCCCCATCAGCGCGCTGCACGGCGACAACGTGGTAACGCGAAGCACGAGGATGCCGTGGTATCACGGACCGTCGCTGCTGGAGCACCTGGAGACGGTGGAGATTGCGGACCGGGCGCAGACGGCTCCGTTCCGGTTCCCCGTACAGCGGGTAGTCAGGCCCAGCCACGAGTTTCGCGGCTATGCGGGACAGATTGCTTCGGGGGTGATCCGGCCGGGCGACGAGGTGCTGGCGTTGCCGGCCAACCGGCGCACGCGTGTGAGCCGGATCGTGACGTTCGACGGCGAGCTGGACGAGGCATGGGCGCCAATGTCGGTGACGCTGGAGCTGGAAGACGAGATCGACATCAGCCGCGGGGATTTGATCGCCGGAGTGGATGGCGATGAGCCGGCGGCATCGCGGCATTTCGAGGCCACGCTGGTTTGGATGAACGAGCGCCCGCTGGACGGGTCGCGGCGGTATCTGCTGAAGCATGGCTCGCAGGTGGTGTCGGCTGAAATCCGGGCGGTGCGGCATCGCGTGAACATCGAAACGCTGGAGGGGGAAGCGGCGGCGTTGCTGGAGATGAACCAGATCGGAGTGGTGGAGATCGATGCCATGCGGCCGCTGTATTTCGATCCCTATCGAACCAACCGGCGGACGGGCTGCCTGGTGTTGATCGACCCGAAGACCAACGCCACGGTAGCGGCTGGAATGATCGCGAGGCCCATCGAGCCACCGGCTCGGGCGCGGGCGATGGCAAAGGCGCGGAAAACCGCCATCCTGAACGTGTGGCACCACGAGGCCGTGCAGGTGCTGCGGGATGCGGGATTCGATGTGGAAATTTCGGATTGGTCCGTGTAGGGGCTGTGAAGAGGGCGGAGGTCGGGCTATGAATCTGGAGCGGGAAATCGAAGCGGCGCGGCTGTTGATTCGGGAGGCACTGGCGGAAGCGGGCGAGGGCGCGTGCGTGACGTCGAGCTTTCAGGCCGAGTGCATGGTAGTGACGCACCTGGTGACGCGGGAGCGGCCGGACATTCCCGTGCTCTTTCTCGATACCGGGTATCACTTTGCGGAAACTTACGAGTATCGCGACCGGATGGCGGCGGAGTGGAAGCTGAACCTGGTGAATCTGCTGCCGGCCCAGACAGTGGCGGAGCAGGAAGCGGAGTTCGGCATCCTATACGAGTCGGCACCGGACCGGTGCTGCGGGATGCGCAAAGTGAAGCCGCTGTTTGGGGCGCTGGAAGCCTACGAGGTATGGTTCACCGGGCTGCGGCGGGAACAATCGCCGTCGCGCGCGAACCTGCAGCCGAGCGACGTTTTCCACCTGCCTTCGGGAAAAGAGCTGCTGAAGATCAGCCCGCTGGCAGCGTGGCGGAACCGCGAGGTTTGGGCGTACCTGAAGCAGTTCGGAATCCCGGCGCTGCCACTCTACGACGCGGGTTATACGAGCATCGGCTGCGCGCCCTGCACGACGCTGCCGGTGAGCACGGACGATCTGCGGTCGGGGCGCTGGGGCGGGCACAAGCTGGAGTGCGGGATCCACATTGGGGCGCCCGTGGCTGAGCGTGTCTCCGGCGAAGAAAACTGACATGACGCCGGTGCTGCTGGGATTCCTGATCGCGGTGGCGATCGGAGTGACGGGAGTGGGTGGCGGGGTGATCACCGCGCCGGTGCTCATCCTGTTTCTGGGCGTTCCGCCGGTGGAAGCGGTGACGGTTTCGCTCCTGTTTGCGGCTGCGGTGAAGATGCTGGTGGCTCCGGCCTACGTGTGGCGCGGCCAGGTGGATTTCCGGGTGCTGGGGCGGCTGCTGGCGGGCGGAATTCCGGGCGTGCTGGCGGGATCGCTGCTGCTGGAGAAGCTGAGCGCGGCGCGGCAATCGGCGGTGCTGACGACGATTCTGGGCGTGACGATCGCGGCGACTGCGGGTTTCAACCTGTGGCGGCTGTGGTGGCGCCAGCATAATGATTGCCTGGCGAAAGACCGCTCCGGATGGCTGCCGCTGGTGGCGCTGCCGATCGGTGCGGAGGTGGGGTTTTCGTCGGCCGGTTCCGGGGCCATGGGAACACTGGCGCTGATGAACATGACGCCGCTCAGCGCGGCGCAGATCATCGGCACGGACATTTGCTTCGGGCTGGGAGTATCGCTGGTGGGCGGCGGCGTGCACTGGAGCCTGCTGCACTCGACGCCGGAAATTCTGAAACCGCTGCTGATCGGTGG
>DATJMP010000146.1:0-12572 GCA_035508655.1 Bryobacteraceae bacterium | reverse complement strand
ATCAGCGAAGGCCGCTACCGCGACCTGTTCCATCGCGCTCCCGTGCCTTATGAGGAGACCGATCGCGAAGGCGTGATTCGGCAGTGGAACCGCGCGGCATCCAACCTGCTCAAATGCAGTCCGGACCGTATCCTGGGCAGCAGGGCCTGGGATTTCGTCGTTCCGGAACAGCGCGAAGATTTCCGCGCCGCGCTTCTGGATCGCATCTCCCGCGGCCAGGAAGCCGAATTGTTCGAATGCGAAATGGCGCCGCAGGACGGTTCGCGCATCGTGGTGGAAGTGCGGGAAAGCCTCATCAAGAATGACAACGGCGAAGTCACTGGCGTCTGCCTGTCGCTCCTGGATGTCACCGAGCGCAAGCTCGCCGCCGTGGCGGCAAACAAGGTGGCGCAGTACGCCATGGAATTGCGCAACAAAAACGAGCAGCTGGCTCATGCCGCCGAGGCTGCGCGCTCCGCTACCCAGGCCAAGAGCCGCTTCCTGGCCAGTGTCTCGCACGAATTGCGTACGCCCCTCAATGCCATCATCGGGTTCTCCGAGCTGCTCTATGACGGCAAGCTCGGCCCATTGGACGAGGCCCATCGCGAAATCGTGGGCGATATTCTTTCCAGCGCGCAGCACCTGCTCCGGCTGATTAGCGATGTCCTCGATCTTTCCAGGGTCGAAGCGGGGCGCATGGAGTTTCATCCGGAACAGAGCCTGCTCGATCCGCTCGTCGAGGAAGTACAGGATGTGATCCGTCCGCTGGCGGAACGCAAGCAGATCCGGCTCTCCACGGAAATGCCCGAAGGCTTCACCGCCAACCTGGACCGCGCCCGGTTCAAGCAGATCCTGTACAACTACCTCTCGAACGCCGTCAAATTCACGCCATGCGCCGGCAGCATCGTGGTTCGCGTGGTTCCGGCCGGGGCGTGTTTCCGGGTGGAAGTGGAGGACACCGGAATCGGCATCGCGCCCGATCAGGTCTCCAAGCTGTTTCAGGATTTTCAGCAGCTCTCCGGCCAGGCAGCCGAGCCGGGCACCGGCCTCGGACTTTCCCTCACTCGCCACATCGTCGAGGCGCAGGGCGGAACCGTCGCCGTGCGCACTACGCCGGGCGTTGGCAGCACATTTTCCGCGCTTCTGCCGCTCGGTCCAAAGGCCGCCTCCGCTCCGCATCCGGTACGCCAGTCATGACCGATCAGTCCATTCTGATTGTCGACGATACGCCGGTAAATTTGAAACTTACCCGCCTGCTTCTGGAGCGGGAAGGCTTCGAAGTGCGCACCGCCGCCAGCGCCGAGGAAGCTCTGGAAGTTCTGGAGTCCTTCCGGCCCCGGCTGGTGCTGGCGGACATTCAATTGCCGGGCATCGACGGTCTGGAGATGACGCGCCGCATCAAGGCCGATCCGCGCCATCGCGATGTGCTCGTGGTGGCGCTCACAGCCTACGCTATGAAAGGCGACGAAGAACGCGCCCGGGAGGCCGGCTGCGACGGCTACATTACCAAGCCCATCGATACTCGCCGCTTCGGCCAGCGCCTTCGCGAATACCTGGGAGAGAAAGCCGGGGAGCAGGCGCAAATTATGGATCCACCGCCGCTGCACGTTGCGCAAGAGGATATCAGCGCATTGCGGCTCCGTTTCCTTACCGAGGGTCTGCGCCAGCTCCACCAGTGGCGGGAGGAGTTGCCCGGCCAGTTGGATCCGCTCACCACCGGCACGTCCGCGCATCAGTGGGTAGGGGCCGGAGCTCTCCTTGGATTTCCCGAGATCAGCGTGCAGGCGCGTGAAGTGGAGCATCTGCTGCGCGAAAAACCGGTCGATCTCGGGCAGCTTCTGGAGACCCTTGAGGAACTGGAAAGGGAATTCTCCCATCCCACCGCCGCCGATGCCGGACCGGCCGCCGCTTCGGCCGCTTCGCCCGCCGCCCGTGTGCTGCTGGCAGCCGAAAGCCCGGACAGCCTGGCGATGATCAAGGCCATTCTGGAAAGCCAATCCGTCGAGTGCCTCATCGCCGCCGATGGGCCCTCCGCCCTGCAATCCATCGAGCGGGAACGGCCGGATGCCGCCGTCCTCCATGCGCGTCTGCCCCAAATGAGCGGCTATGAAGTCTTAGGCGCCATCCAGGAGCGGGCGCTGCCCGTCAAGGTCTTGCTGCTTGCCTCCGACGGCCGTCCGGAAGCCGCCGGCGCGGATGATTCGCTTCCCGAACCGTTTCAGCCCTTCGAGCCAGTATTGCGGCTCAACCGGCTGCTCTCCAACAAGCTGCTTAAAACACACCTCGAGCCCTAGCCATCGTCGGGCCCCAAATCGTCTCTGTTCCAGACCGCGACCCGAGTGCCGGCTTCCGTTGCTCTCCCGAAATGAAAAACCGCTCTCCGGCAGCCGCGCCCCGATTTTCTCGGAGCCGCGGCCGCCGGAGAGCGGCGGTTACGCGCTTCCCGTTTCGGCGGTTAGAACATAATCTTGAAGCCGAAGCGGAAGTATCTGGGGTCGATCAAGCGGCCGAGCGGTGTTGTGGCGGTGATCAGCATGAAGCTCGACGGGGTAGACACGTTGCTGCCCGGATTGGCGAAGTGCGGATGGTTGGCGATATTGAACGCCTCGGCGCGCGCCAGGAAGTGGACCCGCTCCGTGATGCGGAAATCGCGCGACAGGTTCATGTCCAGGTTCGTGGGGCCAGGCCCGCGGAGCTCGTCGAAACCTTCGGTTCCGATGGCCACGTTGGTGACGGCCGAAAACGCCGACGGACTGAAGTAGGGCACACCGTTCAGTCCGTTTCCGGTCCTGGTGACCGGGCCGACCAGATTGGCCGGCGTGGTGTTGCCGGGGCAGTTGCACGAGGTGCTCGAAGTGGTGACCGAGAAGGGCACACCCGAGTAGTGCGTGAAGATCCCGCCGAGCGACCACCCGCCGGCGATCGCTGAGGGGACGCCGTGCTGCAGCATCTGCCTGCCCTTGCCGAACGGCAGATCGTAGCTGGCCGACCAGACAAACGTGTTGGTGCGGTCGAGCGACGAGAGGTAGCGGTCGTAGTTGAGGTACTGCGGAATCAGGATCGTGGCACTGGTCAAGCCGGCGCCCGCCGGGCCACCCGGTTGGAAGGTGATGTCCTTCGAGAAGGTATAGGAGGCCTGCATGGTCAGGCCGCGCGAGAGCTGCTTGCGCACCTGGGTCTGCAGGGCATGGTAAATATCCGAGTTCCAGGGCATGACTTCCGTGGTGCTGGCTGTGATGCCGAATATGTTGAGAGGCTGGCTGGCTGCACCGCCGCCGAGCAGACCGTAGTTGATGTTCACGCCCGAGTACTCATGGTAAGCGTGCGTGCCCACATATCCGGCTTGCACAGTCCAGTCATTCGCGAACTGCTTCTGCACGGTGAAATTCCAGGACAAAACCGTGCCGCGGGTATAGATCGGCGGATCGGTGAACAGGCTGCCCGTTCCGGCCGGAACCAGAATCGTGCCGTTGGTGGCCTGAGGCACCGTAACAATCGGCACGCCCTGGCTGATGTTGTTGTAACCGGTGTAGGAGTTGGCGCCGGTGAAGATCGCGCCCACTTCCGCGGGGAAGCTCTTCATGCCCGCGCGCGCCATGTCGTCCTGCAAGGGGTTCGACGCGAAGCCGGCGCGAATCACCAAGTCCTTGGCAGCGCGATAGGCGATACCTAAACTGGGCGAGAACAGGCGCTTGGAGACCTGAATGCCACAGGTGCTGGAAATGCCGCCCACGCCGCATTCCTGGATGATGTCGGTTTGCGGATTGTACAGGTTGATGCCGCGACCATTGGCCGCCATCGGCACCGGGTAGTATTCCCACCGCAGACCGTAGTTGATCGTGATCTTCTTGCTGAGCTGCCAGCTATCGCGGGCATACAGCGCGAAGTCCCACGTGCGCAGGGTGAGGTAAGGCTGCGTCACCTGGGTGTAATTGGATTCGCTCTGCGGCAGGCCGAGAAGGAAATCGGCAACCGAGTTGTATTGGTTCGAGCTGGGTCCGCCATTGAGAGTCGTCAAGCCGCCCGTGAACGTGAAGGCCGTCGGCGAAATCTCGATGTGGTTCAAGTCGTGCTTGAACATGTCAACGCCGAAGCGGATGGTGTGCGAACCTTTGATCTTGCTGGCGTTGGCATTGTACTCATATGAGGGCTGGATGTAGTCCAGCGCCGGGTACGAATAGCCCATCGTCACATAGCTCGAAATGGCGAAGTTCGGCACGCCACCGGCCCATGGCAGAGGCCCGGTATTGGTTCCGGGGATGCCGAGAACTTGGGAGCCATACGCTACGTTGGCTTCGGTGGGGTACAGCAACTGGTGGACATTGATCTCGCCGAAGTTGGTATCGATGACGAACGTCGGGCTGATCACATAAGCGGCCGAAGCCGACCACATGTAGGTGTCGCCGTGCTGCTGGTAGTTGCAGGCGCCGCAGGCGCCGAATGGGCTGGCGCCGCCCAACACCGGACCGTAGACCGGCCCGAAGATCGAATTATACGGCTCCGTGCCCCAGCGGCCGGAAATGTGCAGCTTGGAGTTGGGATTGAAATCGTACTTGGTGTCCGCCTTGTGCAGGTTGTACAGCGCCGTCTCGCTGAGGTAGATATCGTTCAGCGAACCGGGAAGATTGGTCGGCGGAACCAGGGACGCGATTTTAGCGGTGATGGGGTTGATGCGGCTGGTGGGAATAATGTTCCCCGGGAACGGCGTTCTGCCGGTGCCGTTGGAAGCGCCGGTGGCCGGATCGTAAATCGGGTTGGCAGAACCGGATTCGTTGCCCGAGAGCATGGTCTGGTTCGGGAACGAAATGATGCCGGCATTGGAGCCGTTGTCCAGATCGCCTTCGTAGTTGCCGAAGAAGAACAGCTTGTTCTTAATGATGTACCCGCCAATGTTGCCACCCACCTGGTTGTCGTTCAACGGCGGCGGCTTGGTGCCGGCGGCGGCGAAGAAACTGTTCGCTTCGAACTTGCTGTTGATGTTGTATTCGAAGAGCGTGGCATGGAATTGGTTCGTGCCGCTCTTCAGCATCACGTTGACCGAAGCGCCGCCCGACATGGACTGCTCGGAATCGGTTGCGTTGGTCGCCACGTTCACGTTCTGCACCGCTTCCATCGACGGCACGTACGACTGGTTGTAATACTGCCAGGGATTGTTGGTGCTGACCCCTTCCACGCGCACTTCGGCCGCCTGCGTGCCCGTTCCGTTGAACGAATACTGTATGGACTTGGACGGGTTGTTGGTGCCGCCGGCCAACTGGCCGGTGGCCACCACCATGCCCGGCACGGTTTCGAGCAGGCCCTGGTAGGATCGTGTCGCCTGAGGCAGAGTTTCCAACTGCTGCGTGGCGACTTCCGTATGGATATCGGCGCGGTCCGTCTGAAGCACAGCCGCTTCAGCCGTAACTTCAATCTTTTCCGCCTGCGCGCCAACTTGTAGTTGCGCATCCACGCGAACCACGTTGTTCTGGTTCACGAGAATGTTGGACGTCAGAAACGCCCGAAATCCCGCTTTGCTGATCTCGACCTGATAGGTTCCAGCAGGAACGGTCGAAATCGTGTAGGTCCCCCCCTCGTTGGAGACGACGGAGCGCGTTTCGTTAGTGGATTGCTCCGTGATCTTGACGGTAGCGCCCGGAACACCGGCGCCGGTTGAATCGGTTACGTTTCCGACCACGGACCCGAACAATACCTGGGCCGCGGCCGGTTTGACTAAGAAAGCCAGGGAAAACATTAGGGCGGCAGCTGTTCCCAAGGCAAGCGTGGTTCTGGTTAAACCCGCACACAGCCCCTTCCCCTTGGCCAAGCGTTTCCGCATTTGAAAACCCTCCTCTTTACGTGCCTGAAAGCTAACCTCTAAATCCGGAGGGAGGGCGAGTGCTCCCCCACTCCGATTCCGATTGGATGGAGCATATACCAACAGGGAGGGTGTGTCAAGTCAGGGTAATTTCGGGCAAACTCGTATGATTGCCTAGCCGTCTCAAGAAGTTACGAGAAACAGCGAAGCCCACGGCGCGACCTGTAAAATCCGCCTCCTGTATCTCTACTGAGGCGAAACCGCCCTGAACGCCGGTGGCGGATCTGCCATCGGCGTTCAGCGGCGGCGCATCCGAGGGTCCTAGAACCGTTCTAGAACTGGAACCGCAGACCGAAGCGGAAATAGCGCGCGTCGATCAGCCGTCCCAGCGACGTGGTGCTGGTGATCTGGCTGAACCCGCCCAAGCTCTTGACCGTGCCGTCGGGGTTGAGCGACATCGAGGACACGCTCGCCCCCGGAGTGGAGAAATGGGGGTGGTTAGCGAGGTTGAAGGACTCCGCCCGCGCCTGGATGTGAAACCGCTCCGTGATCCGGAAATCGCGGGAGACGTTCATGTCCAGGTTCGTCGGCCCAGGGCCGCGCATGCGGTCGAAGCCGGCGTTGCCAAAACTGGCTGTCGTGACCGAGGCGAAAGCCAGCGGATTGAAGTACGCGTTGCCGCCCAACCCGTTGCCGACCTGCGCGACGCTGCCCAGAATCTGGTTTGCGGGCGTCGAGTTGCCCGGGCAGTTACACGAGCCCGAGGAGGTCGAGATCGTGTACGGCAGGCCGGAGTAATGCGTGAAGAGCCCGTTGAGGGTCCATCCTCCGACGACCGCGCCCAGTACGCTGTGTTGTAGCATCGGCTTGCCGCGCCCGAACGGCAGCTCGTACGAGGTCGACCAGACCAGCGCCTGCGTGCGGTCGAGCGAGGAAACCTGCCGGTCGTAGAAGCGGTACTGCGGGATGTTGATGGACAGCGAATCGGTGATGTCCTTGGAGTAGGTGTAGGCGAACTGCGTCAGCAGCCCATAGCCGAGCCGCTTCCGGATCTGCACCTGGAGCGAATCGTAGATGTCCGATCCGAACGGTTGCACCTGGCTGGTGCTCGCCGTGATGCCGTATTGGTAAAGCGGCTGGCTGGCCGCTCCGCCGCCCAGTTGGCCATAGTTGATGTTGGCGCTGGTGTACTCCTTCAGCCCGTGCGTGCCGACAAACCCGGCCTGCGCAGTCCAGCCGCCGGTGAATTCCTTCTGCACCGTGAAGTTGAAGGATTCGGTGTAGCCGCGGATGAAGTGCTGCGGCACCGTGAACAGGCTGCCCGTGCCAGCGGGAACCATGATCTGCCCGTTGACCGGCGCCGGCGCCGTGACGATGGGAACGCCGTTGCTGACGCTGCAGAAGCTGCAATTGGCGTCGCTCACCGGCTGATACGAGTTCGGCCCGGTGAAGATCGCGCCGACCTCCTCCGGGAAGCTCTTCATGCCGGGCTGCGCCATCTCGTTCTGGAATGGCGAAATGGACATGCCGGCGCGCACCACAAAATCCTTGAACATGCGGTAGGCAACGCCGACGCTGGGCACGAACAGGCGGTGCGACACGGTGATGCCGCAGGTGCTGGAAATGCCTCCCACCCCGCACTCCGAAATAATATCGGTGGACGGGTTGTAGAGGTTGATGCCCTTGTTCGCCTGATGCGGAACCGGGTAGTATTCCCAGCGAATCCCGTAATTGATCGTCACCTTCTTGCTCACCTGCCACTGGTCGCGGGCGTACATCGAGAAATCCCACGTCCGAAGGGTCAGGTACGGCTGCGCGGTCTGGGTGTAGTTGGATTCGCTGGTAGGCAGGCCGAGCATGAAGTCGGCCAGCGAATTGTAATTATTGATGGCCGATCCGCCACTGAGAGCCGTTACGCCGCCGGTGAACGTAAACGCCGTCGGCGAGATCTCGATGTGGTTCATGTCGATCTTGAAAATGTCCGTGCCGAACCGGATGGTGTGCGAGCCCTTGACCTTGCTGGCATTGGCATTGTACTCGTAAGACGGCTGGATATAATCGAGCGCCGGATACGAGTAGCCCATGGTGTTGAAGCCGGAGATCGGGAAGTTGGGAATTCCACCCGCCCACGGCAGCGGCCCGGTGTTGGTCCCCGGAATGCCGAGCACCTGCGAACCGTAGTTCACGTTGGTCTCCGTCGGATAAAGCAACTGGTGCGGATGCACCGTTCCGAACGTGGTGTCGATTACAAAAGACGGCCCAGCCACGTATGTGGCCGATGTCGAGTAGGTGTAAGTGGCGCCGTGCTGGAGGTAGTTGCACGCTCCGCAGCCGCCCGGACCGCCGCTCCCGCCCAGAATGGGCCCGTACATCGGCCCGAAGGTGGCGTAATACGGCTGCGTCCCGTACCTGCCGGAGAGATGCAGCTTCGAGCTGGGAACGAAGTCCACCTTAGTGTCGATCTTGTGCAGGTGATAGACGACCGGCAAGTTCAGATACAGGTCGTTCACCAGCCCAGGAATCACCGGCGCGTTCGGAATCAGCGGAATTAGCTTCGAGATCACCGGGTTGATCCGGTTCAGCGGAATCTGGTTGCCGGGAAACGGGGTCTTCCCCGTCCCGTTGGCATTGCCCGTGGTCGGGTCGTAAATCGGCGTGGGCGAGCTCGAGAAATCTCCGGTGGTTAGAATTCCCTGTGGCGGGAAGGAGACCAGGCCGGAATTGGACCCGTGCTGGAAGTCGCCTTCGTAGCTGCCGAAATAGAACAGCTTGTTCTTGATGACGTGGCCGCCCAGGTTGCCGCCGTCGTCGTTGTCGTTGAGGGGCGGTGGCTTGGTGCCGGGTGCGGCGAAGAAGTTATTGGCCTCGAACTTGCTGTTGATGTTATAGGCGTAGACGGCGCCGTGGGTCTCGTTGGTGCCGCTCTTCAGCATGACGTTGACCGCCGCGCCGCCCGCCAACGCCTGCTCCGAATCGTTCGAGTTGGTGGCTACGTTGACGTTCTGCACCGCCTCGATGGAGGGCACGTACGAGGTGTTGTAATACTGCCACGGGTTGTTGGCGCTGACCCCTTCGATGCGCACCTGTGCCCCGCTCGTCCCCGTACCGTTGAACGTGAATTGGAATGACTTGGAGGGGTTGTTGGTGCCGCCGGCCAACTGGCTGCCGGTGGAGATGATGGCGCCGGGCACCAGGTTGAGCAGGCCCTCGTAGGTCCGGGTCGGCTGCGGCAGGTTTTCCAGTACCTGGGTGGCGACCTCCGCATGGATGTCCGCGCGGTCGGTTTGCAGCGCCGCTGCCTCTGCGGTGACCTCGATCTTCTCGCTCTGCGCACCCACTTCGAGCTGCGCGTCCACGCGCACAACGTTATTCTGGTTGACCAGAATATTCGATGTGAGAAACGCGCGGAATCCCGTTTTCGAAACTTCCACCTGGTAGGTTCCGGCCGGCACGGTGGAGATCGTGTAAGTCCCGGCTTCGTTGGTGACCGCCGTGCGGGACTCATTAGTTTGCATTTCAGTTACCTTGACGACCGCGGCGGGCACGCCCGCTCCGCTGGAATCCGTTACATTTCCCACCATAGATCCAAACAAAACTTGGGCCGGTGCGGGTCTGACAAGGAGCGCCAAGGATAGAACCAAGGCAAAGACAGTTAAGCAAGCTTGCAGAGCGTTCCCAACTTGCACGCTCCGCGTTTCACCCAAGGCTAAGCGATTCCCCATTTCAGAACCCTCCTTATGGGCCTGAGTGCTTGAGCCAATGCATTAGGCGCCGAGTGCTGGCCCCTTGCAATTTGGACGGAGCATATATCGAATCAGTCAGCCTGTCAAGGGTAATTTAGTGGGATTTGCGGAACGATACAAGAAGAGAGCCGCCGGACCGGCGGCCCCCATGTTAGATAAGGATAAATGCAGGCAAAGCTGCGGATCCGGTTGTCTTTCGGCGTGCTGAGTTACTTATGGCTCGCGGCGCCCGACCCGGCGGCCGAAAAGATAATCCGGTCCTTTTGCGCTTCCAGTTTCTTCTGATCGATTCCGGAAACCTTGTGCAGGTCCGCCCAATCCTTATAGTCTCCGTTGTTCTTGCGGTACTCGACAATGGCAGCGGCATCCGCCGTCGTCAACCCGAGCGCCTTGCTGAGCTGGGCGGCATCGGCCGCGTTCACGTTGATCTTGACTCCCGCGGCCGGCCCGCTCTTCGTCCCGCTGAAATTGGCCGACAGGTACTTCACAATCAGCTCGAAATCGTCATCCGTGCCTTCCGCGCCACGGTTGACCATGTCATCCACGGTGGCCGCCCACTGGTCCGGAGACATGCGCACCTTGGCGACCATGTCGGTCCCATGGCAGCCACTGCAGACCCGCTGGAACTCCGCCCGCCCTCTTCCCGGTGGAAGGTCCGTCGATTGCGCGTGAGCGCACGCAAGCAAGCCGGTTCCCAAAAGAAATCCACAAATCGCTCTCTGAATCACAACCGCCAACTTAATCCTCCGTTCGCCGGGTTGTCAAGTTTGGCCGGGCCCGGGGCCCCCCGCGCCACGTTGACAATCGCCTGGGCCTGGATATATGCTTCCTGAGACTGAAGTCTCCAGAGGGGAGAATCCGGCCTCGCGACGTCCGCAGAATTGCGCCTTGCCGTGGATGGCCGGTTTCGGCGCGGCGCACGAAGCGCCGGAAAGGTTGGTATATCGAAATCATGAATGATGCAAGAAATTCCAGGATGCTGAAGAGGGTTGCATTGGCGGTTCTCGTCTTGGCTGCAGCCCCGTTATTTGCGCAGGATGGCGACGCCGCCAAGGGTAAGGAGCTCGTCGCCGCTAACGGGTGTACGCGGTGCCATCGCATCGGCGACACCGGTTCGCGCGTCGGTCCGAATCTCACCGATATCGGCGACCGCCGCACGCCGGATCGTCTGGAAACGTCTATTCTCCAGCCCGACGCCGAGGTACTTCCGGAAAACCGCTTCGTCCTCGTTACGATGAAGGACGGAACCACGGTTCGCGGCCGGCTCCTCAATCACGACGCCATCAGCGTACAATTGCTCGACGGCAAGGAGCAGCTCCGCTCCATCGAGTTGAAGGACGCCAAAGGCTACCAGATTCTCACCAAGGGTCTGATGCCGTCGTTCCAAGGTAAGCTGAGTCCCGAACAAGTTAAAGATGTCGTCGCGTACCTCAGTTCCCTGAAAGGATCCGAATGATGCGTGGCGCCCGGCTTGTGCCTCTCGCTCTGGTCGCGGCGTTCCTTCCGGCGCAACAGGTCTCGTCCGACCGCATTCTCCATGCCAGCAGCGAGCCGCAGAACTGGCTCACCTATGGCGGCGGCTACGCCAGCAATCGCTACAGCCTTCTGACGAAGCTCAACCGCAACAACGTCGGCGATCTCAAATTGAAATGGGTCTGGCGGCCTCGCTACACCGAGAAAATGGAGGCCACTCCGATCGTGGTGGACGGCGTCCTCTATACCGTCCAGAACAGCGAAGCGGTTGCCATGGACGCGGCTACAGGCAGAATCTTTTGGACATTCCACTACAATGTTCCGCCCCAGTCCAACCAGTACCTGATGGTGGTAAAGGGTCTGGCTATTTCCGGCAACTCCCTGTTCTGGGCCACCTACGACGGCCATCTGATTTCGATTGATGCCAAAACCGGCGTCGCCAACTGGA
Organism: Bryobacteraceae bacterium; assembly: GCA_035508655.1. Taxonomy (GTDB): domain Bacteria; phylum Acidobacteriota; class Terriglobia; order Bryobacterales; family Bryobacteraceae; genus DATGMB01. The sequence continues at coordinate 1,135 of DATJMP010000146.1, read as the reverse complement.
ACCACACCGTCTTCGACTGGCACCAGGGCTACCAGTTCAACACCGCCCCGCTGGTGGTGAAGGACAAGGTCATCGTCGGCCCTGCCACCAACGAAGAGGGAGCCAATTGCTGGGTGGCTGCCTTCGATGCCAAAACCGGCAAAGAACTCTGGCGCTTCTACACCGCGCCGACGTCCGCCGACCAGCCGGAATCCAAAACCTGGGCCGACGAATCCTGGAAGCACGGCGGCAGCCCCATCTGGGTCACCGGTTCGTACGATCCCGAAACCAATCTGACGTTCTGGGGCACGGGCAATCCGAATGCCGGTTGGAACGGCGACAACCGCGCCGGCGACAACCTGTACTCCGATTGTGTCATCGCCCTCGACGCCGATACCGGCAAGCTCAAGTGGCACTACCAGTTCACCCCTCACGACGAGATGGATTGGGACTCGGTGCAGGTGCCCGTGCTCGCCACCATCAACTGGCAGGGCCAGCCGCGCAAGGTCGTCCTCTGGGCCAACCGCAACGGCTTCTTCTACGTGCTCGACCGCGGCACAGGCAAATTTCTCCTCGGCAAGGCATTCGTCAAGCAGAACTGGAATGTCGGCTTCGACGAAGCCGGTCGCCCCATGAAGAATCCGGCTCTCGATCCGAAACCGATGGGCGGTCCCTATGTGGAGCCAGGCACGCAGGGCGGCACCAACTGGTATTCGCCTTCATTCAGCCCGCGGACCGGACTCTTTTACGTTTCCGCCTGGGACAATTACGGCGGGCCTTCCTCCAAGGGCATCATCCAGGAGTGGAAACCGGGCGGTAAGTATAGCGGCAACGGCAGGCCGCCAGGACAGGCTGCTGCCGGGCGAGCCGCGGCCGGACGTGGCGCAGCGGGACGTGGCGCCGGTGGACGCCGCGGACCCGGGAACCCCGGCCTGCGCACCGAGGACGAAGGCTACGGCGCCATCCGTGCCATTGATCCCCTCACCGGCGAAAAAAAGTGGGATTTCAAAATGACGGATTACACCGAAAGCGGCCTGCTCACAACCGCCGCGGATATCATTTTCGGCGGCGATCGTGACGGCACCTTCGTCTCTCTGGATGCGCGTACCGGCGAGATGCTGTGGCACACCAATCTCGGCGGCACCGTCGCCAGCGG
>DATJMP010000145.1:0-11188 GCA_035508655.1 Bryobacteraceae bacterium | reverse complement strand
CGCGGAGCGGGGCCCGGAACTGGAAATCGCGGATCCCGGCGTCGGCGAGGACCTTCTCCACGATATCCGGCACGCTCATGTTCTGAAAGATCTTGCAATCGGCGTCCAGGCCCAGGAACCAGATTTTGGGAACGAGGACGGCGGTATAGACGATGAGGTCGCGGGAGGGATTGCTGATGCCAATGGATTGCCGCTCGTTGTCGATGCCCTCTCCTTCCTGCGCCTGGGTGAGGCTGCGGAAGATGGCGTGAAAGGGGCGCTCGGTGCCGTCCGGGAGGCTGAGGGAGATCGTGGCCGGGGTGCGGAGAAGGCTTTTCAGATCGACCGTTTCGAGCGGCGACAGGAGGGTGCAGCGGAACTCGAAGGGAGCGGACACGGCTTCCATGCCCGAGAAGCGTTCCAGCAGGAGCTCGGTTTCGCCCAGCGTGGTTTTGATTGAGAGAAGCCGATCTTCTTGCGAGTACTCGATCTGTTGTTCCGGCACGATTCCCTCCCCGCGCTAGCCGGCCGCGGCCTCGACGCCCGGCTGTTGGTATACGAAGGAACCGGTGGCTCCGATGCCCACGTGAATGGCCGACGGCCGCGTGCCTTCGGCGAAGGCCGTCAAAAGCTGGCGGGAGATATCCGGCAGCAGGGTGTTGGTGAGGATGTTGTCAACGTTGCGTGCGCCGCTTTCGACCTCGGTGCAGCGGCGGGCGACCTCGTCGACCATCGCCGGGTCGTAGGTGAGAGCCAGCTTGTGGGTCTCCTGGAGGCGGCGCTGGATTTTGGCCAGCTTCAGGACGACGATGCGCTTCATGGCCTCGTCCTGAATCGGGTAGTAGGGCGTGATGACGAGACGGCCGAGGAAGGCCGGCTTGAAGACCTTGTCGAGCTCCGGCTTGAGCGCCTTGACCAACCCTTCGGGCCGAGGCGCGGTTTCGGGATCGGCGCAGAGCTTGGCCATAGTGTCCGTGCCGGCATTGGAGGTGAGGATGATGATGGTGTTCTTGAAATCGATCTGGCGGCCTTCGCCGTCCTCCATGATGCCCTTGTCGAAGACCTGGAAAAAGAGCTCGAGGACGTCGGGATGAGCCTTCTCGACTTCGTCGAGGAGGACCACGGAATAGGGGCGGCGGCGGACGGCTTCCGTCAACACGCCGCCTTCGCCGTAGCCGACGTATCCCGGGGGCGAGCCCTTGAGCGTGGAGACGGTGTGGGATTCCTGAAACTCCGACATGTTGATGGTGATGACATTGCCCTCACCGCCGTAGAGCAGGTCGGAGAGCGCGAGGGCGGTTTCAGTTTTGCCGACTCCGCTGGGGCCAACGAGGAGGAAGACGCCGACCGGCTTCACGGGATCGTCCATGCTGGCGCGGGCGGTGCGGATGCGCTGGCTGATGGCCGCGAGCGCGAAATCCTGGCCGATGACGCGCCGGCCGAGGTGCGATTCCAAATTGAGCACGACGGCGACTTCGTCCTTCAGCATCTTGCCGACCGGAATGCCGGTCCAGGCGGAGACCACTTCGCCGACGATGTGCTCGTCGACGCAGACGCGGATAAGCGGCGATTCGCCCTGCAGGGTTTCGAGTGCGGTGTTCAATTCGCTCAGTTTGGCGAGCAGCGCCGCATCGCCATTGCCGCCGGCGGCGTGCGCTTCCTCCAGCTTGCCGCGGACCTCGCGGATTTCGTTGACCAGAGCGAGCTCTTTTTCGTAGCGGGCCTGGAGGGCGGCGAGGCGCTCCTCAGTGGCGGCGCGCTCCGAGGCGATGGCGGCGAGGCGCTCGGCATGATCGGCGCCGAGGGCGGATTCGCGTTCGAGCACGCGCGCCTGCACGGTGAGGTCGTCGATGGTGCGTTTGGCATCTTCGATCGCCGGCGGGACAGTGTTCTGGCCGAGGGCGAGGCGGGCGCAGGCGGTATCGAGGACACTGACGGCCTTATCGGGCAACTGGCGGTCGGGCAGATAGCGGTTAGACAGTTTGACGGCCGAAGCCAGGCCCTCATCCAGGATGCGAACGTTGTGGTGCTTTTCGAGTACGGGAATGAGAGCGCGGAGCATCTGGCGGCACTTCTCTTCGGTGGGCTCCTCTACCTTGACCAACTGAAAACGGCGGGCGAGGGCGGGATCTTTCTCGAAATATTTTTTGTATTCGGACCAGGTGGTGGCGGCGAGCGTGCGGAGCTCACCGCGGGCGAGCGCGGGCTTGAGGAGGTTGGCGGCATCGCCCTGGCCGGCTGTGCCCCCGGCGCCGATCATGGTGTGCGCTTCATCGATGAAGAGGATGATGGGCGTGGCGGAGGATTTGACCTCGTTGATCAGGCCTTTGAGGCGGTTTTCAAATTCGCCCTTCACGCCCGCACCGGCTTGAAGCAGCGCGAGATCGAGCGAATGGATGGAGACGTTGCGCAGCGGCGCGGGCACGTCGCCCTGTGCTACCCGGAGGGCGAACCCTTCGGCCACGGCAGTCTTGCCGACGCCGGCCTCGCCGACGAGAATCGGATTGTTCTGGCGGCGGCGAGTCAGGATGTCGACCACCTGCCGGATTTCGAAATCGCGGCCGAGGACGGGATCGATTTTGCCGCTTCGGGCGTTTTCGGTTAGGTTGACGGTGTACTGATCCAGGTGAGGAGTCTTGCCTCCGGGCGCTTTCTTGCCCTCCGGCGCGCCGGGGGCGGCCGCTGCGGGAGCGTTCTCCTCTTGCGATTCGGAAACGATCGACGCGAAATCCTTACGGAGGGACTCGGCCTCGATTTTTTGGAATTCCTTGCTGACGTCGCGGACGATGCGCGAGAGCTCGTCAACGGTGGCGAGGGCAAGGATGGTGTAACCGGTGCGGACGGAAGCGGCGCCGTAATCGAGCGAGCCGATCATCCAGGCCTCGCGCATCATCTGCAGGACCGACGGGCTGATGGCGGGCGTGCGGGCGTTGCCGGATTTCAACTTGTCGAGGCTGCGGCCCAGCTCGGTTGCCAGGCGGGCGCGGTCGATGCCGAAGTGGCGCAGGATGAAGGCGAAGTCGGAGCCGGTGGCGTCGAGAAGCTTGATGAGGTAGTGCTCGATTTCGATATCGTAATGGGCGCGGGAAACGCACAGGCCGGCGCCCGCCTCCAGGGCGTTCCGGGTGGTGTCGTTCAGCTTGCCGATCACTGCTCGCAAATTTGTCGCCATGTTACATTTCTCCAAGCAAAAGAATGGTGTCGCCGGGGTCGCGATCGAATCCGGGACGCGATTTGAGCCAGGTTTGCCAGCCAAGACACAGAGCGCCGTCGGCCGGATCGCGCAATTGCATGACGGGCACGTCTTCCCGGCTTAGGATCAACTGAATTTCGAATTCGATGTCGTTGCCCGAGAAGCTGCGCAGCAGGGCCTTCAATTCCGGCCACGCGGCGCCGGTAGGAAGAAAGCTGCGATATTCGGCCTGGGTGAGGGGGCCGAGTTTAAGACGGATACGCGACTGCTGGTCCCAGATTTCGTCGCCGGCGACAGCGCCCCATCCGAGCATGGTGGCTTCGGAAACGGTTTCGCCCAGCATGCAATGATCGGGTTCCGGCAGGCTGCGCCAGGTTCCGACAAAGGGCTCGACCTCCACGGGTATGCGGAAATAGTCGCCGACGATGGCCTCGAGCGCCTGCGCCGATTTCGGCATGAGCGCGAAGAGGCCGGAATAATAAATGAAGGTTTCGTCCCGCACCGGCTGGCGGCCGCGTAAGCCGGGTGTTCCCAAGCCGACCAACGCGAACAGGCAGGCGGTAAGGGCATCGTCGCCATCGCGCTCGTAGGCGACGGTGAAATGGTTCTTCTCCCATGCCTGATAGAAGAAGGAGACCAGACGGTGGTTGAAGATGTTCAGAAAATCCAGCATCGTCCGGTCCTGCGCGCGGACGCGGCTGGCCGCCATTTCCGTCAGGTAATTGGGCAGGACGCCGAGAGGGCCGATCAGGCCCATGAAGTTGATGTCCATCAGGGGAGCGGCATCGTCTCCTGGAGTGATGGAATGGATGGCGCTGGCGGGGAAATGGAGAATAGGATGCGCGCCGAAGCGGACGACCTCGTTGGCGGGATGACTGTAGCGGCCGACGGGGGAACGCTCCGGCTGCAGCCAACCGAGGACACGCACGGCCTGGAAGAAGTCGAACGAGCACGGCTCGGCGAACAGAGACTGGCGGACTTTGGCCAGCGCTAGATCAGGATTTTCTGTCCGGCTCGCGGCGGCCATTGTTTGAGAACTCGCTTTCGTTGTCGGGTGCGAACAGCCAGTTGGCTGAAGCTGTTCATGGAAGTATACAGACCGAGGAAGACATCGAGGACGCTGGCGAAGGTGAAGGCGCCAGTGCCGGCGAACTGCTCTTCGTCGAGCTCGACTTCAACGCGCGTGCCGCGGGCGAAACTGACGCCATGCGGCGAGCTGAGGCGGGCGAAATGCGGCTCGCTGCGCAGGGAAAGAATGGCATCGATCTGCTTCTCGGCGGCGAGCGAACCGGTGAAGTTGTGCAGCCGCAGGATTTCGCGGAAGGCTTCGGCACCGCCAGAGACGAGGGAGAGATAGTTGAGGGAGAGCTGCGAAACCAGGCGCCAGAGCAGGCCATGCTGGTTGGGCGGCTGGAGAGCGTCGGTGGGTTTGGTGAGCGCGACGATGCGCGTGATGGGGCCGCCGGTTGCGAGCTGGAAATCGCCCTCTTCATTACCGAAGGGGAGGCGCGAAGGCAGCTCGCCGTTGCTGCAGGTGAGCCGGACGGTGACCGAATCACGATCGGGCGTTTTGGTGGCGCCGGAAAGATCGACGAAGGTGATGTAAACGTCGGCGCCCTTGCTGGTGCGCCAGCCGGAGGGGCGGCGCGAGCTGTGCCAGAACGTGCGGGTAGGTCCCTCGGCACCGGAATGGCGATAGGAGAAGAACGGCTCGTAGGAGACGGTCTCGGAAGAGCCGCTGGTCACACCGGTGACTTCGTTTACGGAAAAGATATCGAGCGATTCTTCCCGGCGGGCATCGGGTACGATGCGGTATTCGAACCGCTTTTGCTCCATCAGGATGGGCTCGGCAGTCTGATCGAACAGGTTGACGACGGGAGTGCAGCCGAGGCGGAAGGTGTTCCGGGTGACGCCGAATTCGAGCATCTGGCGGCGGTCGCTGCGCTCGAAATCGGAAAGGTAAATGAGCAGCTCGATCTGGTCTCCGAAATCGGCGGCGGCAAGCCGGTCGAATCCGGAGATATCGACGAAGCAGAATTTTTCCGGGAAGGCGAAATATTCCTGGAGCAGCCGGTAGCCCCAAAAGCTGCGGCGCGGGAAGGGGACGAGGGCTTCTTCGGGGCGGAAGCCGACTTGCCGAAGCGCAGTGGGCGGAAGGACGACGCTCTTCTTCGCCGGCGCGGCCATATCGCGCGCGACGATGCGGACGCAGTTGTTCAGGAGCAGCTCGATGAGGCCGTGGACGGCAGTTCCCTCGCCCTGGAGGAAAAAGCGCAGCGTTTTCAGATCGAGCTGAGAGAAGCGCACATCGGGAAGGCAGCGCAGCTCGACGCGGATGACGGCCGCGGCTCCGGCGGAGGGGATGGGTGGCTGAACGCGGTCGGCGGGGCGCCAATCGGCGCCGGCGACTTCCACCGGCCAGAGCGTGGTGTCATAGCACGTCTGGAATTTGCAGGGCGTGCCGCTGACGGGCGCGGAATAGAGCAGCGAACCCGAAGGAACAGGCAGGCCGGTCATGAGCTTTCCCTGGTCGGGATCGAGGTGGAATTGCACCACGGAGGCCGAAGGGATGGGACGCAGGTAATAAGGATAGAGGATGGAGATGAGCGATTCGACGATCTGCGGGAATTCGTCGTCCAGCTTCTGGTGGACGCGGGCGGCCAGAAAAGCGAAGCCTTCGAGCAGGCGCTCGACGTGAGGGTCCTCGCACTTGCCGGCCTCCAGCAACAGGCGGCCGGCCACCTTGGGATACTTGTTGGCAAACTCAGCGCCGAGGTAGCGGAGGTAGGTGAGCTCCTGGGAATAGTGAAACAGCAGGTCGTCGCGCACGCTACGATTCCTTGACGCTGTACGCGCCTTTGGCGATTTCGAGAACGGTGTCGAACGAAATGCGCTCGGGAGCGGGATCGACCAGGAGCACCGCCTCGATGTGGAAGGTGATGGCCTGCTGCGCCGGCCGGTAAGGCTCCTTGCCGGTGACGCGCGCGTGGGCGAGGCGCGGCTCAAAGAACTCGATGGCGCTTTCGAGAGCGCGAAGCAATTTCTGCTCGTCACCGGGATCGTGCAAAGCGATGCTGCTGATATCGGGGAGACCGTAAAAGAGCAGGGACCGGCGGAGGTTTTCGCACGGCTCGGGCAGATCGATGGGTGGGCAGGTGGTGTTGAGGAGCCACTCCAGATCGCGCTTCACGGCGGCACGGAATTGCCGGAGGGATTCGGCGCGGTTGAGCGGCGCTTCGGCGCGATTTTGCGGCTCGGCGTCGATGAGGCGGTCGAGCAGCGAGGGCTGCACCGTTTTGGTGAATTTCTGCGTGGCCATGGTCAGGGGCTCGAGCGCAGTGCGCGTACCGGATCGAGCTTGCAGATCCGGGCGTATAGTGCGGCCTTCCTTTCCGCATCCGCGCGGCCGAGGCATTGCAACAGCAGGTCGAGCGGATAGGCCAGGGCTTCGCTTTCCTCCCAATCCTCCAGGCGGCGGTCTTCGATTTCGCCCGCGATCTGATCGAGGATGGGCATCGCAACGGCCCCCTTTCCGGCGGCGAGCAGGAGGTGAGCGAGTTGCGTGCGGCGGCGGAAGCGGGCGCGGCCGCTACGCTCGGTGGCGAGAAGCGCGGTGATGATCTGGAGTCCGTCTTCGGTGGTGCCTTTGCGAATGGCACGTAGCGCCTGGGTGAACTCGTCGGAGATGTCGTTCGGCGCGGATTCGTCCTCCAGAATGGGCGGATTTTCGTCCACCACAAACTCCGTGGGCTCCTCCGCGGGCTCGGTGGTTTCGAGCGTCGTTTCGGCGGTGGTCTCGAGCGAAGGTTCCGAATCGAAGGAGAAGATGCTCGAGGAGTCGGTGGATTCTTCGGTGGTGGTGGACGAATCGAAGGAGAAATCGGTGGAGGAGAAATCCGTGGAGGAGCTGTCGTCGGAAGACGGCGTTCCCCCGGTTTGATCGCCGCGCTCGCGGGGGACGCGCTGGATGATGACGTTGTTCTGAATCCAGTTTTTGGTTTCGGCGTTGGCGGCGGGGGTATCGTCTGGAAGGGTGACTTCCACCAGATCGGGCTGCGCTTCGAGAAGGACTCGCAGGCAGTTGTTCACCACGCGGGCGGTGGCGGGGAATCCTTTCTGCTCGATAGCGTTGACGGCGTAGCGCTGGAGGTCGAGCCAGTAGCCGGCGCAGGGGAGCAGCATGGCGTTTTCGGTGAGCTCGATGACGCGATCCCAGTCGGAATCGGCGGTGGCGCGCTTGAGGGTGATGCGCAGATCTCCGGGCGGCGCTTCGATGGCGGCGTAGTCAATGAGCGGCGCGTTTTGCTGGAGACGGGCCCAGGCAAAGCTGCGAAGGATAAGGTAGGGAGCGGGATCCTCCGGATCCTGGGCGCGCATGGCACGGCAGATTGTGGCCAACTGGCGGCCGGGGGATTTGGTCTCGACGGGTTCGCGCGCGGGGGCGACGGCAGCGGCGGATTCGGGCGCGGCGGGAACGCCGAGCATCACCGAGTCCTCTTCCGCAGACCAGGAGGACGGCTCTTCGGCTTCGTCCGGCTGGGCCTCCTCTTCGCTTCCGCCCGGCTTGCGTCCGATGAGGAGCTTGACGGTCTGAAGGATGTCTTCGATGGAGCCGCGGGTTTTGAGGAAACTGGGCGAGAAATCGCCGAAACGGGTATCGCAGCACTCGATGAGGGATTCGAGGGCGGTGAGTGCGTCCGTGAGGTGCTCGCGATTGTTCTTCAGGGCGTCGAGCGAAGTGGCTTCGAGGGCTTCATCGAACTGTTCGGCCGTGAGCTTGCCCTCGGCGATGCGCGCCTGGCGGAGGTCCTGCTTGTCGGTGGTATCGGCGTCGTTTTCATACCCGACCACGCGGGACTCCTGGTAGGATACCCAGCTCAACTTGCCGGAGACGATGGGAAGGAAACCGAGCGGCTCGCCCAGTTTGCCGCCGAGCCATTCCAGAGGCGCGGCGCGGACTTCCATATCGCCGTCTTCATCGATGGGCGGGTAGAGCGAGTCCCAGAACTGTTCCAGAAGATCGCGCAGGAAATGGAATGAGGGCGCAAGCAGGCCGAAGCCTTCCTTGCGCACGTGCGCGTCCACCAGCCAGACGGCCAATTGGAGGTCCTTACTGCGGTTGGCGATGGCATCGCCGGCAAGCTTGACGACCTGGTTGTAGTCCGCGGTTTTGAGCGCGGTTTTCCACTCGCCCTGCGGCACATCGAGATCTTCGCGCCGGGCTTCCTTGATCTTGTCCGTGACCGGGTCGTAGCGGAGATTGGCGCCGCCCGGATTGTCGCCCGGTATGGGATTCAGCAGATCGTCGCGCAGAGGCATGTTATCCCATCCTCATGATGGAATCGGCAGGGGAGCGGAATCATCGAACTCGATGGAGCGGACTTCCAGAATGGGAACGGAGCGGTTGCCATCGAGCACGAGCAGCTTCTGTCCGTAGGGGATCTCCACCGGCTCATCTTCCGACAACACCCAGTCGGTTTCGCGGCCGAGTTTGACGGCCTCGCTATCGTGCCGCGAGGAGAACGGATAGAGGATCGGAAGCAGGACCTCGCCGAACTCCTGTCCCTTGAGCGCAGGGCCGGCCGTGATGGTGGTGGACGACCAGAGGAGATCGCGAAGGTAACGGGGAGGCTGGATCTTCAACGAGCCGATGTGAGCGAAGGGGAGCCACACATACTCGCCGGCCACGAAGACTTCCAGACGCGACCCGATGCGCGGATCGATATCCTCTATGGTGCCGAACGGCTCGCCGTTCAGCTTGCCGGTACGGAAACACGTCGATACGGGCGAGCCTTCATACTGCCTGGCCTCGAAGAAGGCGCGGCGCTTGCGCTCCGCGGCCAAGGCCGAACGGTAGAGCAGAGCGCCCATTTCGGCGTCGGGGTTGGCGGCAGAAAGCAACGCGAGATGCTTTTCCGCGCGCGTGTAATCGCCGGCGAAGCAGAGGAGCTCAAAGAGAAAGGTGCGCCCCTGGCGATCCTGTGGGTCGTCACGCAATTGATCGGAAAGAGCCTGGATGCTCTCCTGCAACTTGCCGGCTCGAAAGAGTTCCTGGGCAGTCATCATATCGTTACGTTGCCAAGCTAAGACTGGCCGGGGAGAAAATCGGGAGCTGATTCGATACCCGAAATCTCGAGCGACGGGGACCCTTGCTTATCGTCTTGAGTGGCAGTGTTCCAGGACCACGACTGTTTGCGGCCAACGCCTCCGGCGGCCGTTTGGGCAATGTACTGGAAACCCATTGCCTTGAAACTGAACGTCATTTTTTCGGTGGCCGGGCCTGCGCCGCTACCACCACTCCAGGTTATGCCGGTGACGTGCGTGTAGCGAAAGATGTATTGCAGGTACAGGAGGCTGGAGCCGCCGGCTTTGCGAACGGCAAGCATGATGGTCGGAATCAGGGTTCCGAGCGAACATGCCTTGTAAAGGGGAACGCTGGCCGAGTCGACTTCCTTTTCGATTTCGAATTCCTGAAATTTGGCACGTCCCGCGACGCTGCCCTTGCCCCCCGAGTCCACGGCGTCCTTGTTGTCCATTGTGAACTGGAAACTGCGAAGCTCGAATGCCTTTCTGTGAGCAAAGAATGTGTCGGTGGTTTCGCCCTCTACCTTGGTTGTGCCGCTCTTTTCGGGGAACCACATGAAATTGTCGCCAGTCATGAGATCCAACCTGCGCTGTGATGAATCCGGTTTCCCCGCCCGACGCCCGGCGGGGAACGGACCCCAGAACGGGCGCCGGCGGGCGGCTTTTTAAGCCTGAGAGCCGAGCAGGAACGGCGGCGCGGCCGCAAGTCCGGGCACGTCAAGGCTGGGCTTGTTGGTGGTGGTACTCCACAGCCCGGTCATCTTCGTCCCTTCCGTGCCATCCGCCTTCTGCTGGATGTATTGAATGCCCATGGCGCCGAATTTGAACTTGATGGTCTCGTGCGGGGCTTCTTCACCGCCGCCGCCGCTCCAACTGATGCCGGTGACGAAGACCATCCGGAAGATGTATTGCAAATAGAGAATGTTGCTGCCGCCGGCCTTGCGAACGGCGAGCATCACGCTGGGAAAGTGAGCACCCGCCGTGCACGCACTATAAAGCGGCACGCTGGACAGGTCCACGGCCTTCTCAACGCTGAATTCCTCGAACTTCGCTTTGCCGGCGCCGGCGCCGGTTGAACTGGAGCCGGTGGTTTCCGCCTGCGACACTCCGAACGAGAACGAAAGAACCTCAAGGGCCTTCTTCTTGGAAAACCAAGTGTCGGTGGTTTCGCCTTCGGGCTGGCTCGCTTTTCCGGTCAACAGACCACCGGTCGCCGCCGCGGGGAACCACAAGAAATTATCTGCTGCCATTATCCTCTCCTGATGTGATGAACTGGATCAACTCATTCCCGACTGAGTGCCTGCCCTACCGTTATGCCTGTGCGCCATTGAGGAACTGCGGCGCGGCCGCGAGTCCGGGCACGTCGAGGCTGGGCTTGTTGGTGGTAGTGCTCCACAGCCCGGTCATCTTCGTCCCCTCCGTGCCATCCGCCTTCTGCTGGATGTACTGAATGCCCATGGCGCCAAATTTGAACTTGATGGTCTCGCGTGGGGCTTCTTCGCCGCCGCCGCCGCTCCAACTGATGCCGGTGACGAAGACCATACGGAAGATGTATTGCAAATATAGAAGATTGCTGCCACCGGCCTTGCGGACGGCGAGCATCACGCTGGGAAAATGCGCGCCCGCCGTGCACGCGTTATAAATTGGAACGCTGGACAGGTCCACGGCCTTCTCAATGCTGAATTCCTCGAACTTCGCTTTGCCGGCGCCTGCGCCAGTAGACCCGGAGCCGGTGGTTTCCGCCTGCGAAACGCCAAATGAAAACGAAAGAACCTCCAGCGCCTTCTTCTGCGAAAACCAATTATCGGTGGTTTCGCCTTCGGGCTGGCTGGCTTTTCCGGTCAACAAGCCGCCACTGGCCGCTGCGGGGAACCACAAAAAATTATCTGCTGCCATATCCTAACCTCCGTTTGTTCGGCTAATTTCCTGCCC
>DATJMP010000144.1:0-10852 GCA_035508655.1 Bryobacteraceae bacterium | reverse complement strand
TCCGCGGTGCCGCCCGAAGCCCTCGCCGCTGTCGTACGCCCACAGCTCCTGGCCGTTCGTGGCATTCAGCGCCACAATCGAATTATTCTTCGCCAGGACGTACATCGTCTTGTCCACCACGATGGGGTTCAGCCCGTACGGTGTGTCGTCGCCGGTCTGATACTGCCAGGCGACCTCCAGCTGTCCCACGTTTTTGCGGTCGATCTGTTTCAGAGCGGAATAATGAGCGGAATCGTTCCCGCCGAGATAGTCGCTCCACGTCAGGTGGCTCTGCTGCGCCCACAGCGCCGCGGCCACCAGCAGCGTGCCTCCCAGAATGGTCCATCCCGTTCGAAATTTCGCTTCCCAGGACATCATGAGCTAAACCCCTCCTCCTACCCGCAGGCCCGTCATCGGTGCCGGCAGCGCAATTCAGGATGCAATACTATCACGCCCGGCCGGGCTTATAGATGTCGGGCAGGCGGAAGCCCGTCGCCATCTGTCCCAATCGGCGCGCAGCCGCGGCACCGATCCGAGCCGCGACCGGAGGGAGCGGTCCCGCGGATGCCCAGCGTGCCGTTCCCTTCCTTCCTTCGTGGCATCGATCCGACCCGCGACCGGCGGGAGCGGTCCCGTCGATGCACAGGGTGCCGTTCCCTTCCTTCCCTCGTGGCACCGATCCGAGCCGCGACCGGAGGGAGTGGTCCCGTGGATGCCCAGCGTGCCGTTCCCTTCCTTCCTTCGTGGCACCGATCCGAGCCGCGACCGAAGGGAGCGGTCTTGTCAGGTACCGAACGAATCACGCCCCCAGGGACGCCCCTTTCCGCAGCGCGTACTGAAAATTCAGCCGCGCCCCCGCCACCAGCGCCGCGCATCCTCCGATCATCTTGATCTCGTACAGCCAGGACGCCCCCTCCGGCGGAATGAACGCCACCGCCAGCGCCAGCACCGTTACGCTCAGCCCGCACGCCGCGCTCGCGCGCAGCCCGCATTTCCATCCCGCGGCAAAGATGTACAGGAACGGAAACAGGGTGGTCACGGTCAGCAGGTCAACCAGAAGCTGATACCCGCTCCGCATGCTCTCTCCCGCCGTCAGCATCAGGATCGCGACGCTGCTGAACGCCGCTTCCGAAAGCAGCGCCACGTGCGGCGTTCCCCATCGCGGGTGCAGCCGCGCGAACGCCGGCGGCAGATACCGGTCGATCCCGATCACGAACGGAAGGCGCGCACAGCCGGTCAGCCAGGACCCGAATGCGCCTGCCGAAGCCGTCAGAATCAGCAGCGCCACCAGCAGCGGGAAGCCGTACCACCCCAGCCGCGTCCCCGCCGCCTGCGCCGCCTGCATCACGCCCGTGATGATGTCCACCCGGCTCGCCGACATCAGCGCCAGCACCGCCAACGTTCCGCCCACATAAAACGCGCACACCGCCGTGGCGGAAATCCACGCCGCTCGTGGAATGGTCCGCCTCGGGTCGCGGATCTCCCCTGCCATGATCGCGCCCAGTTCCAGCCCCGTAAATCCCAGCGCGATTTGCGACCAGAAATTCAGCTTCTCCCAATCCATCCGGGGCACGAAATTCCGCAGCGGCGTCGCGGAGCCTCCATGCCGCCATGCCAGCCAGCCCGCCGCCATCAGCAGCGCGCCCACCAGCACGGTCGCCGCTCCGCCCAGATCGCTGGCCCACTTCCCCAGTTCCGCGCCCAGCAGATTCAGGATCGTCACCAGCCACAGGATCGCCAGCGCCAGCCCGATCAGCAGCGTCTTGTCTTGCGAAAACCCGAATGCCTCCGCCGCAATCGACAGCCCGTACAGCAGCGCCGAAGGCAGATAAAACAGGTTGCTCACGAAGTAGCATGAGCCGCACAGGAACCCGTGCCACGCCCCGAACGCCTCCCGCGTCCACACATACAGCCCGCCCTCTTCCGGATATCGCCGCGCCAGCGCCGCCACCACCAGCGCCGAGGGCACGAAGAACAGCACCCCCGCCGTCACCCACAGCGTGATCGATCCGGGACCCGTGTGCGCCGCCACCGCCAGCCATCGCACACCGACCACGGTGGTGATGTTGAACAGAACGAGATCCGGCAGCCGCAGGGCTCGATGCAGTTGTTGGGTATTCTTGGCGCGGGCCACGGAAAATATTCAGGCAGTATAGCAGAGGGTCTGTAGGGCACAGTGGAACTCTGCGGCCGATTGGCACGTCGATCGCCCCATCGCAGAAAACACGGGCCGCCGATGAAAAAGAACTTCATCTGCGTTCATCCGCGTTGATCCGCGGCCCAAAATGGTCTTTCGGCCTACTCCCCCGCCAGCCGCAGCGCGTACAGAGTATCGCCGCCCGCCGCGATGATGTACTGATGCCCGTCCAGCATGTACGTCGAAGGTCCGTTGCTCACCGGCAGCGGCAGCCGCTGATGCCAGATCGGCTTTCCGTCCGCCGGGTCGAACGCCACCAGGTCTCCCGAATCGCCCGTGAACAACAGCTTGCCCGCGGTCGTCAGCACGCCTCCGCTCACCCCGCCTCGCCCGCCCGGCCGGTGCTCGTGCTTCCACCGGATCGCCCCGGTGCGGATGTCCATGGCGAACAGCGCCGATCGCGGATCGAAAGTCCCCCCGGCGCCGCCGGAGTAACCTTCCGGATGGTCGGAGGTGTCGTACACGTAAGTCGTGCTGTATGCCTCCGTGCCGTTGAAGTAGAACAGTTCGGTCTGCGGATCGTAGCTGGGAGGCGGCCAGTTAGTAGCTCCGCCGCTTGGCATGTCGATCATGGACCCGTCCGGCTTCGGCTCCTTCGCCGGATTCGGAATCGGCTGCCCCTTGGCATCCACGCCCAGCGCCCAGTTCCCCGTTCCCGCATACGGCTTCGAAACCAGGTTCTTTCCGTCCGTCCGGTCCAGCACGAAGAACCAGCCCGATCGCGATGCCTGCCCGAGCAGCTTCCGCGGCTTCCCGTCAATCACCGCATTGAACAGCACCGGCGTCTCCACGTTGTCCCAATCGTGCGTATCGTGCGGCGAAGCCTGGAACCACCACACCAGCTTCCCCGTGTCCGGATCCAACGCCACAATCGACGCCGTCCACAGGTTCGACCCTTTGCGGCTCTGCCCCGCGTACACCGGGTTGGCGTTGCCCGTGCCCCAATAAATCAGGTTAAGATCCGGATCGTATGTGCCCGGCAGCCATGTCATCCCGCCGCCGTGATGCATCGCCTCCAGGTTCGGCCATGTCTCCGATCCCGGGTCACCCATCTTCTCTGGCGTCGTGTACCAGCGCCATTGCAGGTCGCCCGTCTCCGGGTCGCGCGATTCCAAAAATCCCCGCACGTCCATGGCGTCCCCGCCCACGCCGACCAGAATGTGGTTCTTCACCACCAGCGGTGACATCGTCGTGAAGTATTGCAGCTTCTCGTCCGCCACCTTCTTCCGCCACCGCTCCTTCCCCGTCTGCGCGTTGAGCGATATGAACCAGCCGTCCGGGGTCTCGAAATAAAGCCATTCCCGGTACATCCCCACGCCCCTCTGCCCCACCAGGTGGCCGCCCTGGTCTTCGAAGTTGTACTGCCAGAGCTGTTCGCCCGTCCGCGCATTCACGGCGAAAATGTGGTCCGGAATCGTGAAGTACAGAATGCCGTCCACCATCAGCGGCGTCGATTTGATGGTCGGCCCACCCACCCCGCGCTGCGGCCCTACGCTGGTGATCCGGTACATCCAGTCGATCTTCAACTGGTCCACGTTCGACTGCTTCACCTGGTCCAGTTCGCTGAACCGCCGCCCCGAATAATCGCCGTTGTAAGTCGGCCACAAGTCTTTCGGTTGGCGGAACAGCGTCAGCGCCGTCATATCCAGCCCCTGCGCGCACGCCGCACCCGCGGCCACCAGCAGCAGAAGTACAAGCCGTCTCATTTCAGCGTCTCCAGGTAGGCGGTCAAATCATGAATCTCGGCATCCGAGTATTTCGGCAGCAGCGCCCGATGCCCGGCGAGCGGATCTTCCACCTCCACTTTCACCGCCGCCCGCGGCCAGTAATGGTAATCGCCCGCCGCGTCCACCAGCGAGACGTCGAAATCCGTCAGGCTCCGGATCGTTCCCGTAACCGTTTCGCCCGATGCCGTGGTGACCTTTGCCTGCACCGGTCCCGGCGTTGAAGGCCACAGGAATCGGGATTGCAAGGAAGCTGCCTGCGGGTATTTGTCCGCGATCTTCGCCAGGTCGCCCGACACCGCGTGGCACTTAGCGCATCCGCCCTCGCCGTTGAAGAAGGCCTCGCCCCGCTTCGGGTCTCCGGTAATCTCGCTTCGCAATCCGGCGTAGGTGGAGTTATAAGTGCCGCGGTTGGCCGCCAGTTCCACCTGCTGGTGCAGATATTCCGCGATGTCATAGACATCGTCGGCGCTCAGGCTGCTGAAAGCCGGCATTCCCGCCTCCGGCCGCCCGCTCCGGATCACCGCCCCGATCCCCTCGCCCTTATCGTCGTGCAGCACCACCACAGACCGCACCAGGCTCGGCCCCTGCGCCCCGTGCGCCTTTTCCCCGTGGCAGGTTTCGCAGTTCTGCTTGTACAGCGGCTCGCCCTTCTTCGCCGCTTCCGCATCCGGAACCGGGCCCAGCCCGAGGAATACCCGGGTACTCGCGCCTCTACCGCCTCCGCCGCGCCCGCCCCGACCGCCCTGCGCTCCGCCCCCCTCCTGCGCGCACGCCGGCGGAGCCGCAACCGCCAGCAGCGCGGCGCAGATCGCGAGGACAGTCTTTCTCGCCATCCCAGTCCCTCCCGTAATCCTTCCAATCTTATGTCAATCCGGGCAATGTCACGCCAGCATCTTCGGCACCACGTTCCCGGCCACGTCCGTCAACCGGAAATCGCGCCCCATGTGCCGGTACGTCAGCCGCGTATGCTCCAGCCCCAGGCAGTGAAGGATGGTCGCCTGTAAATCGTGTACGTGAACCTTGTCCTCGGTGATGCTCAACCCCAGATCGTCCGTCCGCCCCACCGCCGTCCCGCCGCGGATCCCGCCGCCCGCCAGGAACAGGCTGTATGCCAGCGGATGATGGTCGCGCCCCGCGTTGTCGGCATCTCGAGGGTCCCGGATCTCCACCATCGGCGTCCGTCCGAATTCGCCGCCCCACACCACCAGCGTGCTGTCGAGCAGACCGCGCCGCTTCAAATCCTGAATCAGCGCTGCCGTCGGTTTATCGGCGATGTCGCAGTTCTTCTTCAGCTTCTTGTTCAGATTGGTGTGGTCGTCCCAGCTCGCGTGGTTCAGCATCACGAACCGCACGCCCCGCTCCACCATCCGCCGCGCCAGCAGGCAGTTGGTGGCGAATTGCCGCGTCGGTTCCTCGTTCACGCCGTACAGGGCGAGCGTCTCCGGGGATTCCTTGGAAAAATCCAGCAGCTCCGGCGCCGCCATCTGCATCCGGAACGCCAGTTCGTAAGACGAGATCCGCGACGCAATCTCCATATCGCCTGTGTTCTCGTAATGTTCCTCGTTCAGATCCTTCAGCGCATCCAGGCCCGCCCGTTGCATGTCCCGCGTGACCCCCTGCGGATTAGAAAGGTACAGCACCGGGTCCCCCGAACTCCGGAACACCACGCCCTGGTACGTAGACGGCAGAAATCCGCTCGACCAGTTCGACGTGCCCCCGCTCGTCCCCACTCCCGAGCTCAGCACCGCGAAGCCCGGCAGGTTCTGCGATTCGCTCCCCAGCCCGTACAGCACCCATGCCCCCATCGTCGGCCGCCCCACCTGCACGCTCCCGCCGAACAGCAGCAGTTGCCCCGGGTGATGGTTGAATGCGTCCGTGTACATCGAATGCACCATGCACAGTTCGTCCGCGCATGAGCCGATATGCGGGATGTAGTCCGAAAATTTCATTCCGCATTTCCCGTACGGCTGGAACGTACGCGGGCTCGCCAGCACGGCCGCGTTCGGCTTGGTGAAGGCAAGCTGCAGGTCTTTCGTCAAGCTCGGCGGCAGTGGTTTTCCGCTCCACTTCTGCAGCTCCGGCTTCGGGTCGAACAGGTCCAGTTGGCTCGGCCCGCCTTCCATGAACATGAAGATCACGTTCTTCGCCTTCGGCGCAAAGTTCGGTTTCTTCGGAGCCAGCGGGTTCATCTCCGGCGCCGCCGCCCGCCCTTCCCGCGCCATCAGTTCCGCCAGCGCGATGATGCCGATACCCCCGGCGCACTCCTGAAAGAAGCTGCGTCGCGTCTGAATTCTGCGAAATTCCTCGCGATCCATGTTCACTCCCTCGTAATGAATTCGTCCAGGTTGAGCAGCACGTGGCTCACTTCCACCCACGCCGCCGCTTCCGTCTGCGCTACTCCTTCGATGCGATTGGGAAACAGCGCCGTCACGGTGTCGCGGTCCGCTTCCAGCTTCCGCAGCGTTTCGTCGTAGTATTTTCCGAGCCGTTCCGCTTCGCGCGGCGAGGCGTCCCGCGCCAGGGTCAGCCGCATGGCATAATTCAGCCGTCCCCCAAATCCCGCCGGTGCTTCCCGCATCACCCGGAATGCCAGCCCCTGCGCCGCCTCCAGGAACACCGGGTCGTTCAGCAGGTTCAACGCTTGCAACGGCGTGTTCGTTCGCTCCCGCCGCGTGCACGAAAGGCTCGCGTTGGGCGCATCGAAGTTCATCAACTGCGGATACGGCGTGGTCCGCTGAAAATGAATGTACATCCCGCGCCGGTAGCGGTCCGCTCCCTTCGATTCCACCCATTTCACCGAACCGGCATACGACAGCTCCGCCACGCCCTTCGGCTGCGGCGGTTTCACGCTCGGGCCGCCGATCCGCAGATCCAGCAGTCCCGCAGCCGCCAGGGCCTGGTCCCGGATCAGCTCCGCCGGCAGCCGCAGCCTCGCCTGCCGCGCCAGCAGCGTATTGTCCGGGTCCTTCTGCTCCAGTTCCGGCCGCGCGTGCGACGATTGCCGGTACGTCGACGATGTCACCATCAGCCGGATCATCTGCTTCTGGCTCCAGCCCCGAGCCACGTATTCCGTCGCAAGCCAGTCCAGCAGCTCCGGGTGCGAAGGCCGGTCGCCCTGCGTCCCGAAATCCTCCGACGTGTTCACGATCCCCCGCCCGAACACCTCCTGCCAGATCCGGTTTACCGCCACCCGTGCCGTCAGCGGATTGTCCGGCGCCACTATCCATCGGGCCAGCGTCAGCCGCGTGTGCGGCGCGCCCGCCGGCAGCGGCGGCAGCACCGCCAGCATCTCCGGATGCACTTCCTCGCCGCGGTCGCGCCAGTCGCCTTTCAGATGCACGTACTCCTTTGGTGGCGCGTCGCTTTCCACCAGCACCGGCGCATAGCTGTACGGGGGTAGAGTCGCGTTCAGCGCTTCCAGCTTTTTCCGCACCTCCGTCACCTTCAGATCCGCGCAGTGCTGCTTCGGATATAAAGCGCCGCAGGAACCGAGAAAATCATCCAGCATCTGGTTCTGTTCCAGTTCGCTGCGCTGCGCCACGGGCTTGAACAGCACTTTTTGCGCGTTGTCCACCGTGTGCGTGAACTCGCCGTAGGCAAACGTCCAGTCGTCGTGCTCGCCTGGATGCAGCGACGCATATCGCAGCTTGTCTTCCCAATCCGTTTCGTTCTCCGGAATGCGGTACTCCGCCAGCAGCGCCCGCTTCCGTTCGTCGTACCCCGGCCGCGCCTCCAGGTACGGCCCCGTCTCGCCCGCCATCGGCGCCGGAATGTTCACCTCCTCCTGCGTGTTGAAGAAGGCGGCAATCTGGTAAAACTCCTTCTGGCTGATCGGGTCGTATTTATGGTTGTGGCACTGCGCGCAGCCCACCGTCAGTCCCAGCCACACCGTTCCCAGCGTCGCCGCCCGGTCCAGCACCTGCTCGTCGCGAAACTGCTCCGGGTCGGTTCCGCCTTCGCGGTTGGTCAGCGTATTGCGGTTGAAGCCGGTCGCGATCAGCGTGTCGATCGTGCGGTCCGGCAGCAGGTCGCCCGCCAGCTGCTCGATCGTGAACTCGTCATACGGCATGTCGCGGTTGATCGCATCGATCACCCATTGCCGGTACCGCCACGCCCACGGCCGCGAGCGGTCTTTCTCGTATCCGTCGCTGTCCGCGTACCGCGCCAGGTCCAGCCAGAAGCGCCCCCATTTCTCGCCGTAGTGCGGCGAATCCAGCAGCCGGTCCACTTCGCGCTCGTACGCATCCGCGCGGTTGTCGCGCAGAAAACGGTCCAACTCTTCCGGCGTCGGCGGCAGCCCTGTCAGATCCAGGCTCAGCCGCCGCAGCAGCACCGCCTTGCCCGCTTCCGGCGAGGGCGCCACGCCTTCCGCCTCCAGCTTCGCCAGCACGAAATCGTCGATCACGTTTCGCGGCCAAGCCCGGTCGCGCACCGCCGGCACCGCCGGCCGTCGTGGCGGCAGAAACGACCAGTGCACCGCCGGTTTGGCCGTCACCGGCCACCGCGCTCCGGCGTCGATCCACGCCCGCAGCATCCCGATCTCCGCCGCGCTCAGCCGCTCGCCAATCGGCGGCATCACCAGCTTCTCCGTGCCGGAAACCATCTGGATCATGCGGCTGGCCGCGCTGTTGCCCGGCTGGATCACCCGCATCGCCACATCGCGCTGATCGAAGCGCAGGCCCTTCATTTGCTGCTGCGGCCCGTGGCAGCCGTAGCAGCGCTTCTCGAGCAGCGGCTGAACATCCCGCGCGTAGTCGGGCGCTCCCCGTGGCGGCGTCTGTGCGTAGGCGCAGGCCAGCAGGACGAACCACCCCATCCCGGCTCTGAGCATGGCGTTCATTATATGCCCGCCCGGCCGCGGCGGCCATCCGCCATTCCAGCCCCTGCTTCCTCCCGCTCGTGGCTTATTGTCCAATTTCCGGGTCGGCTACACACTCATGTGGATTGCTTCCGGAACCTCGGGGCGGGCGAGCATGTGCTTCGAGAGGCAATTTCGGATACAATGAACCGGTTCCAGGCGCGAGTAGGTTTTGGTGGCCGAAAGGAGAGTAGATGTCTACAGACGAAAACGCAATTGGGCGACGTTCGCTTCTCGGTGCGGGCGCGGCAGTCACGGGGCTTGGCCTCCTGGCTGACCTCGATGCCTATCCCCAGAATGTCAACCGGAGTTCAAGTCCGTCGGACTTGAAAATCACGGACATGCGCATCGCCGTTCTGAGAGGGCCGGGAGGCCAGGCGGGCGGTGGTCGAATGGGCGGACGCGGCGGCGGCAGGGGACCGATGCCTCCCCCGACTCCCGGCGCGGGAGCGGCATCGGGCGGCGTGATCGTCGTCCGAATCGATACCAATCAGGGAATTTCGGGTTACGGCCAAACGATTGGGGACGGCCCCCAGCCGAACTACGTGCTGATGCATAAGGCCCGGCTGCTCGGCGAGAATCCCTGCAACGTGGACAAGATCTTCCGCAAGCTCAAGATGCATGGCGGGTATAACCGCCAGGGGAGCGGCGTCAACGCGATTGAGAACGCGTTGTGGGATCTGGCCGGCAAAGCTTATGGCGTGCCCATCTATCAAATGCTGGGCGGGAAATTTCGCGACAAGGTCCGCCTGTACAGCGAGGGCGACCCGCGCTCGAACTCCATCGCAGACATCGCCGCCGATTATAAGGAGAGAGTCGCCGCCGGGTTTACGATGCTCAAATATGATCTGGGCGTAGCCCCCATCCTCCGCGGCAAGAAGGGCACGATGTATGCGCCGGCTGGCTATAACGGGGAATTTGGAGAAGGCCCCGAGAACTACTATCAGGGAATGGAGATCAGCGACAAGGGAGCTGAACTCGTAGCCGACCATGTCGCTGCCATCAAGGAGGCCATGGGCGATGCCGCCGACATTCCCATGGCTCACGACCATTTCGGGCACCTCACCGCCAAAAGCTGCATCAAGCTGGCTAACGCGATGGAGCGGGTCACTCCCTCGATGTTGGAAGACATGGTCCCGTGGTTCCGGGTAGAGGAGTGGAAGCTCATCACCAATTCGATCCGGGTGCCCACCTTGACCGGCGAAGACGCCTACCTGGTGGAATCGCTCGAGGCGCTTTGCCAGGCGCGTGCGGTCGATTATATCCACCCGGATCACCTGGTGATCGGCGGCTTGCTCGAATTGAAGAAGACCTCGGACATGGCGGCCAAGTATTCGGTGGGGATGATGGTCCACAGCAACGCTACCCCGATCGGCTACGCAGCCGGCGCACACGCGATCGCCGCCTGCCAAAACTTCCTCGCCATGGAATGGCACCAGCCGCAGCCGGCCTGGCACAAAGACCTGACCGACAAAGGAGACCTGGTGGTTAAGGGTTACATCCCCGTTCCGACGGGGCCAGGCCTGGGCATCAAAGTCAATGAAGACGCGATGCGCCCCCTCTGCAGGCAGGGTGAGTTCTTCACCGATCCTACGACGTATTGGGATTCGCAGGTCGGCGGAGACAAGGCGTATACGTAAAGCGAGGACGTCGAGGCGAGCCTTACACCTTCCGATGATGACTGAAGGTATATAGGCTGAATTCGCCTGTTGGGCCCGGCGGCCCGGATACCGCGCAATTCCCGATCGCCGGGCACCTTCGCGGCGCCATGCCGTGTAACTGACCACGTACGAAAAACCTGAAACGCCACTTTACGTTTTGGCCCGCTCCATTCCTCAAAGCAGGTCGGAAGGCGCGTTCGCGAAACAAGCGAAGCGATGCGCATCATTACAAAACGGTCGCGATGGGGTACCCCGAGAGTTCATAGCGCCATCAATCGTTGGCCTGGACCGCGATGGGCGCGTCACCATCAGACGTGCCGCACGGCTTCTGCCGGAAGGTCTATTCCGGGACCCGAGCACGGACACTTACAAGGAGAATATGTTTGTGAAGATTGACTACCGAGTGGCCTTGGCTTTACTCGCAGGGTTC
>DATJMP010000143.1:0-11267 GCA_035508655.1 Bryobacteraceae bacterium | reverse complement strand
AAACTGCATCTTCAAACTTTTCGCCGGAGCCGAGCCGCGCAGGTTCAGACCTGTTGCGAAATTCCGCAGAATTTTAGCGACTCGTCTCCGCATGGCATGAGCAGCAGCTCCGGCAGGCCCGCGGAAGCCGTTTTAAGGTCTTCCGGCGTGCAAGCGCCTAACCCGCTTTCCAAGGCTCATGCGAAAGAAGCTGATATTATGTCACACCAAAAGCGGGAGGGAACAGTCCGAATGCAGTAGGTCAATCGGGCTAGCCGCCGGAGAGTTGGCTGGGTCGGGCGCGGCCGCCTGTGGAGGCTGCAGTCCGCCCAGGCTTGCGCCGGTGCCAAGACGCCGCGAATGCGGGCCGTCTGTGCTAGCCTGAATTTTCATGCCCCCCCAAACCTCGCCGCTTCGTGCTACGCCATTGAACTCCGTGCATCGAGCGCTGGGCGCGAAGATGGTCGATTTCGGCGGCTGGGACATGCCGGTGCAGTATGCCGGCATCATCGCTGAACATAATACGGTGCGCCGAGCGGTGGGCATTTTCGATGTCAGCCACATGGGCGAAATCGAAATTCGCGGTGCAGAGGCTGCGCGGCTGACGGATTTCGCCACCACCAACGCGGTGGCGAAACTAAAGACAGGCCAGGCGCACTATTCCGGCCTGCTCTACGAGCACGGCGGCTTTGTGGACGACATCCTCGTGCACAAAGTGGCCGACGATCATTACTTCCTCTGCGTGAATGCCGCCAACCAGGAGAAAGATTTCGAGCACATTTGCGCGCAGAACCGCTTCGATGCCGAGGTGGAATTTGCCAGCGACCGGTACGCGCAGTTGGCGGTGCAGGGCCCATTCGCCCGCGCCACGGTGCAGAAGCTGACCCCGCTCGATTTGAGCGCGATCAAGTATTACTGGTTCGCCGACGGTGAAGTGTGCGGGCTGCCGGCGCGCGTGGCGCACACGGGATACACGGGTGAGGACGGCTTCGAGCTTTACGTGGCGCCCGAAGCGGCGGCGTGCGTGTGGGACGCGGTGGTCGCGGCGGGCGCGGAATTCGGCATCCTGCCCTGCGGCCTGGGCGCGCGGAACACGTTGCGCCTGGAAGCCAAGATGGCGCTTTACGGGCACGAAATCGATGCCTCGATTTCGCCGCTCGAAGCCGGCCTCGATTGGATTGTCAAGCTCGACAAGGGCGAATTCGTCGGCCGCCAGGCGCTGCTCGAGCAGAAGCAGGCGGGAATCAAGCGGAAGCTGGCGGGGTTCGAAATGCGCGGGCGCGGCATCGCCCGCGACGGCTACGAAGTGCTGCTGGACGGAGCTCCGGCGGGATGGGTCACCAGCGGTTCGCCGTCCCCCACGCTCGGCAAGAACATCGGGATGTGCTATCTGCCGGCGGCGCACGCCGAGCCCGGCAAATCGATTCAGGTCGCCATCCGCAATCAGCCGGTGGATGCGGTGACGGTGGAGACCCCGTTTTACAAGCGAGGGAAATAACAACTATGATTCCGGAAAATCTTCGATACACGAAGGACCACGAATGGATCCGCGTGGTAGGCGAGACGGGAGTCGTGGGCATCACCGACCACGCGCAGGAAGAGCTGGGCGACATCGTTTATGTCGAACTGCCGAAGGCGGGATTGAAGCTCGACAAATCGGCTTCCTTCGGCAGCGTGGAATCGGTGAAAGCGGTTTCCGATATCTACTGCCCAGTATCCGGCGAAGTGCTGGAGACGAACCCGGCGCTGGCGGAAGCGCCGGAAAAAGTGAACGACGACCCGTACGGTGACGGCTGGCTCATAAAGCTGAAATTGAGCAACCTGAAAGAAACCGATGAGTTGATGAGCCCGGCGCAGTACCAGGAATATATAGGAGCCGAAAGTTAGGGTTGTGCTCGCTCCGATTTCACGCGAGCCAACCGAGACGCGACCGTAAGGGAGCGTTTGCTTCGTAAGCATGACCGCAAGATTCGCTTCCTTCCCGCAGGACCGCTTCTTTCAGTCGCGGCTCCGAATCGGGGAGACACCACGATCTGAGCCGCGACGGAAAGGAGCGGTCCTATTCGCTAGCGAACGAAATCAGACGGTCGAGGACCTAGTTTTTTCGTGAAACAGGAGAGTTAGGTTGCGATATCTTCCCAAGTCCGAATCGGAGCGCGGCGCCATGCTGGAGGCGTGCGGCGCAGGGTCCGCCGAGGAGCTGTTCGCGCATCTGCCGGAAGCCGTAAGACTCAACCGGCCGCTCGCGTTGGCGCCCGGCATCTCGGAATACGAGATCGTGCAGTATTTTCGTGAACGCGCGGCGGAAAATGCCAACGGCTACGCGTCGTTTCTCGGCGCGGGCGTGTATAACCATTACCGCCCCGTGCTGGTGGACACGGTGGTTTCGCGCGGCGAGTTTCTGACCTCTTACACGCCTTACCAGGCCGAAATCTCCCAGGGCGTGCTGACTACCATCTTCGAATTCCAGACTATGATTTGCCAGCTTACCGGCATGGATGTGGCGAACGCCTCCATGTATTGCGGCTCGACCGCCGTGCCGGAAGCAGCTATGATGGCGGTGCGCGCCACCGGGAAGGGCAAGGTTCTGGCCGCCAAAACCGTTCATCCGGAATATCGCGAAGTGCTCCGCACCTTTGCCAAAAACCAGGGGATGCCGGTGGAAGAGTTCGGCTATTCGGCCGAAGGCGGCTCGCTCGACCTGGAAGACCTGGAACGCCGCATCGACGATCTGACCGCGGCGGTGATCGTGCAATCGCCGAATTTCTTCGGCATGATCGAGCCTCTGAAGGCGGCGGCGGAAATCGCTCACCGCCGCGGCGCCCTGCTCGTCGCTGTTTTTACCGAGGCTGTTTCACTGGGCATCCTGGAGCCGCCCGCCGATGCCGATATTGTGGCCGGCGAGTTGCAATCCTTCGCTATCTCTCCCAGCTATGGCGGCCCGTATGCCGGCATCATCGCCACGCGCGAAAAATATATGCGCCAGATGCCGGGGCGCCTGGTCGGCCAAACCACCGATTCCCGCGGCAACCGCGCCTTCTGCCTCACCCTTTCCACCCGCGAGCAGCACATCCGGCGCGAGAAGGCTACTTCCAACATCTGCACCAACCAGGCGCTCATCGCCCTCATGGCGACCGTGTTCATGACCGTCTACGGCAAGCAGGGTCTGCGCGAACTGGCCGCTCAGAACCTGGCGAAGTCGCATTACCTGGCGCGCAAGATGTCGCCGCGCTTCCACGGCTGCTTCTTCAACGAATTCGTCGCGCGGGTGGGCAATCCCGACACGGTGAACAAGGCGCTTCTGCGCAAGAAGATCGTCGGCGGTCTCGCCTTGGGCCGCTTCTACCCGGAATTGAGCGACTGTATGCTGCTCTGCGCCACTGAAATGTCAAGCCGCGCCAACATGGATGCGGTAGCCGCGGCCGCGGCCCAGCCGGCCGTCGAGAAAGAGGAGGTACTGGCGTGATCAGCAAGGTGCGCAGCCATCTTTCCCAGAACGAGCCGCTGGTCTTCGAGCGCAGCTCTCCCGGCAAACGGGCCTGGCAGCTCCCCGAGCTCGACGTGCCGGAGATCGATCCCAAGGCGGTTCTCGGCACCTCCAATGTGCGCGAGGAAATCGCGGGCTTTCCCGAAGTCAGCGAAGTGGAAGCCATCCGCCACTTTACCCGCCTGTCCACGTGGAATTACGCCATCGATTACGGCATGTATCCGCTAGGCTCCTGCACCATGAAGTACAACCCGCGCATCAACGAGCTGGTGGCGCGCATCGAAGGCCTGGCCTGGGCGCATCCGTATCAGCCGGAAGCGCTGGCGCAGGGCTCGATGGAAGTGATGGCGCGCGTGGAAGCCGCGCTGGCCGAAATCACCGGCATGGACGCGGTCACGCTACAGCCGGCCGCCGGCGCGCACGGCGAGCTCACCGGCATCCTGCTCATCCGCGCGTTGCTCGAAAAGCGCGGCAACCCGCGCAAGAAAATCCTGATCCCCGATTCGGCCCACGGCACCAATCCGGCCACCGCCGCCATCGCCGGCTACGCCGTGGAAAATATCAAATCGAGCGAGAGCGGCGTGCTGGATGTGAGCGCGCTCGAGCACCTCGTCACCGACGACGTCGCGGCGCTCATGGTGACCAATCCCAACACGCTCGGCGTGTTCGAGAACAACATCATCCACGTGGCCGAAATCCTGCACCAGAAGGGCGCGCTGCTTTACATGGACGGCGCCAACATGAACGCGCTGGTGGGCATCGCGCGGCCGGGCGATTTCGGCGTGGACGTGATGCACCTGAACCTGCACAAGACTTTCTCCACGCCCCAC
The DNA here is from genome assembly GCA_035508655.1 of Bryobacteraceae bacterium. GTDB lineage: Bacteria > Acidobacteriota > Terriglobia > Bryobacterales > Bryobacteraceae > DATGMB01. The sequence goes on along the minus strand of DATJMP010000143.1, from coordinate 6,971 downwards.
GGCGGCGGTGGTCCCGGCGCCGGTCCGGTGGCGGTGAAGAAGGAATTCGAGCCGTTCCTGCCCGCACCGCGGCTGAAGCGCTCCGGCAAGCGCTGGACCTGGGATTACAAGCGCAAGCATTCCATCGGCCGGGTGAAGGCCTTCTACGGCAATTTCGGAGTGCTGGTGCGGGCGCTGGCGTACATCCTGGCGCACGGCGGCCCCGGCTTGCGGAACGCGACCGTCGATGCCGTGCTGAACGCGGTTTACATCCGCAAGGGGCTGGAGCCGTATTACGACCTGCCCTACTCCCAGCCCAACATGCACGAAGTGGTGTTCAGCGACGACCGGCAGGCCAAAGCCGGCGTGCGCACCGGCGACATCGCCAAGCGCCTCATCGATTACGGCTTCCATCCCTACACCGTCAGCTTCCCGCTCATCGTGCACGGCGCGCTCATGATCGAGCCGACCGAAACCGAAAGCAAGCAGGAAATCGACGAGTTCGTCGCGGCCATGATTTCGATCGCGAAAGAGGTGGAAAGCGATCCGCAGTTAGTCAAGAGCGCGCCGCACGGCACGCGCACCAGCCGCGTCGATGAGACCGGCGCCGCGCGCAAGCCGGTGCTGCGATGGAAGGAATAGGGGCCAGGGGCCGGGGGCCGGGGGCCGGGGCGAGACGCGGTTTGTGGATCGTGCTCGGCCTGGTCCTCCTCATTCGCGTTCCATTTCTGAATCAGGCGATTCAGGGCGACGATCCCACTTATATATCGGAAGCGGCGCACGCGCTGGTCGAGCCGCTGCATCCGATGCACCTGAAAATCGTTTTCCTTGGCGATGAAATCGACCTGCGCGGCCACGCCCACCCGCCGCTCGATGCCTGGGTGCTGTCCGGCTTGATCTCGGTCTTCGGCGAGGTGCGGGAAATTCCGTTCCATGCCGCCTATATCGTGTTTTCGCTGATTGCCGCGTGGGCGATGTGGAGCCTGGCCCGCCGCTTTTCGCCTCAGCCCCTTTGGGCGGCGCTTCTGTTTCTCGCCGTGCCGGCATTCGTGGTGAACGGCAATTCGCTGGAAACGGATCTGCCGTTTTTAGCTTTCTGGATGGCCGCGGTAGTGCTGTTCTGCGCGGGCCGCGTGGGTTGGTCCTGCGTGCCCATGGCGCTGGCGGCGCTGACGGCTTATCAGGCCGCGCTTTTGACGCCGATTCTGGGCGCATATTTGTGGATCGAGCGGGAGGCGGGCCGGGCATGCCCGGCCCCTACAACGCGCGGAACAACATCTGCCGTAGGGGCCGGATATATCCGGCCCGCTTACGCGCCCTGGCTCGCACTCCTCACCCCGTTTTTCACCATCCTCGCTTTCCAACTCTTCGAGCGCCTCACCACCGGCGCGGCTCCGGCCGCCGTGCTCACCGGCTATTTCGGCAGCTACGGATTCCAGCGGCTCTCTGCCAAGCTGGATAGCGCCTTGATGCTGGCCATTCATTCGTGGTTCCTGGTATTTCCCGCGCTGGTGCCGCCTGCCGCGATTCTCGCCTGGCGCAAGCGGCGCGAACCGGATACGCAGTTTCTATTGGCCTGGATCACCATTTTCTTCACCGGCGCGGTGGTCATCTTCTTTGCCGGCTCGGCCCGCTACCTTCTGCCCATGGCCGCGCCCGTCGCGCTGCTCGCCTCCCGTCTGCGCGTGCGCTGGCTGGCGCCGGCCTTCGCGCTGCAACTGGCGCTCGGCCTTGGCCTGGCCGCCGCCAATTACCAGCACTGGGGCGGCTACCGCCGCTTCGCCGCGTCGGTTCGCGGCGTGACCGAGGGGCGTCGCGTCTGGATCGATGGAGAATGGGGCCTCAGGTATTACTTCGAAACCCGCGGCGGCCTGGCGCTCGAAAAAGCCACCCCGGTGCGGCCGGGCGAGTTCATCGTTTCGAGCGCGCTGGGACATTCTGTGGATGTCAATGCACCCACGGCCACCGTGGCCAGCGCCGTTATCCAGCCCTCCGTTCCGCTGCGCCTGATCGGCCTGGAATCGCATTCCGGCTACTCCACGGTTTCCCGAGGCTTCTGGCCGTTCGGCATTTCGGACGGCGTGGTGGACCGTCTGACCCTCTCCCGCGTGATCGAGCGCCACGCCACGCTGAGCTATCTGCCCATGAATGCGCCCGAAGCCGCCGAACAGATCGTCAGCGGCATTTATGCGCTCGAAGGAAGCTACCGCTGGACTGCCAAAACCGCCGTGGTCACGCTGAAGGCGCCGCCGCATCCCGGACGGCTCTCGGCGACGTTTACCATCCACGAGAAATCGCCCGCCCGCCACGTCCGCCTGCTGCTGGACGGGCAGGAAGTGGCGTCTCAAGCTTACCCCGGCCCGGGCGCGTACACCCTGGTCACCCCCGCGCCCGTGCACCCGGCAAGTGGGGTGGGTGTGGTCACGCTGGAACTGGATGGAGCTTTCACCGCGCCGCCGGATACCCGCGAATTAGGCGTGGTGCTGGCGGGCATAGGCTGGCAGGCGGAGGTGCCTGCCCCACCGCGCTGACCCCAACTGCGCCGAATCCCCCACATTTCGGATCTGAATAGGCGCTTTATAATTCGACACGCGATTGATTTTTCACCACATCCTGGCTGGCAAGCCGATTGCTCGCTGGAATGGGATGATCACAGCCGCTGCGCAATCCCAAACCGAGTATTTGCGCGCCCTGCCGGGAGACGATGTCCGGCAGATCCTCTGGCGCTTCGCGGATCGCTACGATCTGCACATGCTGGTGCAATCGGTGCGCACGGTGGCACGCGGACCGGTGGCCCGGCTGGTGGCGGCGGGCGCGCGCAACACCCACGAATGGACGGCGGAAAAGGCCAGCCTGCTCGAAGCCTTTGATGAATCCGGCGTCACCGGCGTGTTCATGGAGCCGGCGGAAGGCGGCTTCATCGAAGGTCCGAAAAACCTGGCGCTCGCGCTGGTGGCCTTCGAGCTGGCCTGGGTGGATGCAGGCGCGGCCACCGGCAGCCTGGCCGGATGCCTGGCGCTTTCTCCCATTCACGAGCGGGGCACGCCGGAGCAGAAAGAGCTCTACATGAGCCGCTGCGCGCCCGGTCCGGGAAAGTCGCCGTGGCGCGGTGCCTTCTGCCTCACCGAGCCCATCCCCTACGTCGGGGTCGAAACCGGCATGCTCGGCGGCAAGGTGCGGATTGCCGAATGGCCGGAAGGCGGCGAGCCCATTCTGCACGTGGAAAAGCGCGGCCGCTTCATCACCAACTCCGGCTTCGCCAATTTCGTCACAGCGGCGGTGGATTCCGACGACGCCCGCATCAAAGGCTCCTGTATGGTCATCCTGGAGGAGGGCGACTCCGGTATCTTCGACCGAGGCACGCCCGCTCGCAAGCTGGTCCACCAGCTTTCCTCCACCCGCGACCCCATCTTCAACTTGAAAGTTCCGGCCAGCCGCATCGTGGGCGGATACACCGTCAAGGACGGCATCATCGTCCCGCGCTACAGCCACGGCGAGATCATCGAGGCCGTCTTCCGGCGCACGCGCGTGACCGTGGCGATCATGACCTCGGCCAAGCTGCTCTCCGCCATCGAGCCGGTCATCCGGTATCACCGCAGCCGTTTCCGCGGCAGCTCCGCCGCGCATCCCGGGTCCCCGCGCTACGAACTGGGGCTGCAATTGAAAGAGGATGCGGTGCAGCGCCTGGTGGATGTATGGGCCGCGGGCGAGGCCAGCGCCTCGCTCGGTTTCGCCGCCGCCCGGCTTTTCGATGAGCTCGATCCGCTCGAAAAGAAGAAGGACGAGGTGCTGGCCGAGCGCGGCATTTCCGGCTCCGCCGTACTGAAGACGCGGCGGCAGATCGGCCGCGATGCCGTCGCCTTCCTGCAGGGGCAAAGGCCCGAACTCGCCGACGATATCCTCACCCAATACGCCATTCTCGATTCCGTTGCCAACGTGCTTTGCCCCGCCTGCAAACTCTGGAATACCGGCCACGGCGCGCAGATGATGCGGGAAGCGGTGAGCCTGATGGGCGGCTATGGCATCACGGAAGACTGCCCCGGCTTCCTCGGCCACAAGTGGATGGATGCGCAACTGGAGGCCACCTACGAAGGACCGGAGGCCGTACAGCGCCGCCAGCTCAGCGTCACCATGGTGGACGAGCTCTTCCTGGCGCAGTTCCGCGGGTGGGTGCGGGAGATGCGACAGATTGCCAACGACCGTCCCGGCAGCGGCGCCTGCGCCCTTGCCACCGCCATGCAGATGTGGGTGTGGACCCTCCGCCACCTGCTCAAGACCACCGATGCCGACGGCGAAAAGCTCTACCAGGGCGCGCGCCAGGGCGTGACGTTCCCCCTGGCGGATGCGCTCTGCTGGCTGCTCGCCTCGCGCAGCCAGATTCTCGATCTGGTGGAACTGGAAGCCAAAGGGCCGGAGAACCCGGCGCTGGCCGAAGCCCTGCCTGGCCTCGTCCAGTTCTTCACCGACCTTTGCCACGTGCAGGCAGCCCGCGCCGCGGGCGAAGTGGGCCGCATCTGCGCGGAGTTAGTGTTCGGCTTCAACCGCCACCCGGCGTGGGATACCGAAGGCTGCGCCACCTGCTACCAGGCTGAAGACCTCGAAGCGATGGAGAGCCTGATTCCCGGCATCGCTTCGCTGGCGCGCGGCTACACCGACGTGATCGAAGTGGACGGCTCGCACCCGGTCAAGGCCGGCCCCTGCGTGCGGCTCACCGGCCTCGATGAGTTCGCCCGCCTACGCGGCCGCCTGGACGGCTGCCTCACCGGCTCGCAGTTGGCGCATGACCGCGCCGCGGAAGCGCTCACGCGGGTGATGATTCCCGAAGCGCTGGATTACCCCGCATGACCGAATCGGATCCCGCCCGGCAGTCGATGGACGTCGATATCGCCTGCGTGGGCTTCGGCCCGGCAACCGCCGGATTTCTCGCGGCCCTCGCGCTGCAGATCCTCAACGAAGACGGCACGCCCGCCCTCGAAAGCCCCACTGCTCCCGGCCTGCCCCTGCAGGTGGTCTGCTACGAGCGTGCGGACGATATCGGCTTCGGCGTCTCCGGCGCGGTTACACGCGCCCGCGGCATCGATCGCAAATGGCTCGATCCATCGCGCGTGCCCATGTCCGCGGCGGTGCGTGCGGAGCGCGTGGTGTATCTGCTCGATCCCACCGGCGCCAGCCGACGCTCCCCGGCATTGATGCTGGCCGATCAGACCATGCGCACGCTCGGCCTGGTGCGGGATTCGGCCTACGAGCTGCCCTACATTCCGCCGTTTCTCGAGAAGCACGGCGGCGTCGTGCTTTCGCTCGGCCAGTTCCTGAGCAACGTGGGCACGGAGCTGATGGCATCCGGGTCCGTGCAGATCTGGCCCGGCTCGCCGGTGGCCGAAGCACTGCTGGGCCACGCCGAAGCAGGCGCCGATCCTACGCGCGCCACATCTCCGGAGGGCACCTTGGCCGCTGCCTCAGTGGTCGGGATCCGCCTGGCCGACCAGGGCGTCGCACGCGACGGCCGGCCCGACGAGGGCTATCAGCCCGGCATGGACGTGCATGCCTTGTTGACGGTTGTAGGCGACGGTCCCGTCGGCGCCGTCGGCCGGCAGTTGGATCGCGAGCTTGGTATGCCGCGCGGCCACCACGCGCGCGAATGGGCGCTGGGCATGAAGATGGTGGTGGAGCTGCCCGCCGGTTCGGCGCTCGAACCCGGGACCGTCATCCACACCCTCGGCTTCCCCGAGCCCGAAATTTTCGGCTTCCTGTATGTGCTGCCGGAAAACCTGGCGACGGTTGGCATCTTCGTGCCTTCCTGGTTCCGCAGCCCCATGCGCACGGTGTACCGATACCTGCAACATTTCATGCTGCACCCGTACCTCTGGCGTTACCTCGAAGGTGGAAGGCTGCGCTCGTGGGGCGCGAAATCGCTGCAGGAATCGGGCCGGCGCGGCGAGCCGTTCCTGGCGGGCAACGGCTTTGCGCGCATCGGCGAAGGCTCCGGCAGCACCAACGTGCTCACCGGCTCCGGCGTGGATGAGGCTTGGACTACCGGCACACTGCTGGGCGAAGCGGTCATCGAGCTGCTGCGCGCCAGGGAGCCGTTCACACGGGAGAATCTGGAGCGCGCCTACGTGGCGCGGCGGCGCGCAAGCTGGGTGGAAGCGGAAGCGCACATCGCCGAAAAGGCCCGCGACGGTTTCCACAAGGGTTTAATCCCAGGCCTGATCGGCATGGCTCTGGCCGGCTTCACCAGCGGCCGCCTCCACATGGACGGCGAGCCGCGGCTCATGCCGGACCTGGATGAATATTACGCCGGCCGCATTCCGGCCGGGGAGATGCAGTCGATTATCGACGATTGCCGGCGCCGCAGCGTCCCCTGCCACGACACCCTGATGGATCGCTGCGGCTGGCCCGCCATTCCATTCGACGGCCAGTTGCTCGTCTCGCATCAGGATGCGCTGCTCATGGGGGGCAAGGTGCAGGCGCCCGGGGGCTTTGCCGACCACGTGCGCATCGTCTTCCCCGATTTCTGCGCGCGCTGCGCCTCCAAGCTGTGCATCGAGATGTGCTCCGGCCAGGCCATCACACCAGGAAGCAGCGCCGTTCCGGAATTCGACCGCGAAAAGTGCGTGCACTGCGGCGCCTGCCTCTGGAACTGCACTGCGCCGCTCGAAGACGATCCCGCCGGCGGCAACATTGCCTTCACGGCCGGCGCGGGAGGGTTGCATTCGAACGAGAACTGAGAAAGGCGAAGACAGGAGGCAGAAGACAAAAGTCAGATTCCCGTTTCTCAAGTCTGTCTTCCGTCTTCTGATTCCTGAATTCCAAATCCTATGACACCTCTACACATCGTGGTTTGCGGCAGTATCGTGCCCGACCCGCTGCAGACGCTGGAACCGGTGGCCGGGCCAAACGGTCCCGCGCTCAAAAACGAATCGATGCTCCCGGCTGTACTCGATCCCTGGGCCGGCCATGCGCTCTTCGAAGCGGCCAATCTGGCGCGGCAG
>DATJMP010000142.1:0-6595 GCA_035508655.1 Bryobacteraceae bacterium | reverse complement strand
GAGATTGCCGGAAATGTAGGCCGTAAGGGGCGTACCGGAAGCAGCGGAGAAGGTGCCCTGAAAATTCCAACTCCGCAGCAGCGTGGTTCGCCATCCGGCGTTGCGAAGGAATCCGCGGATGCCCACAGGCGAGGAAAGCTGAAACGTGGTGGACAGGTTGTGGCGCTGATCGAAGGTGGAGAGGCCGCGCTCCAGGCTCAGGTCGTTCAGATACTGCACCACCGTGCCGCCCGTGCCGCTGAAGCTGGAAGCATCGTCGATGGATTTGGAGAACGTGTACAGGATCATGGCCGAAACGCTGCGCGAGAGCCGGCGCGTGATGCGTGCCTGGGCGGCATTGAAGCTGGAGTTCGCGCCGTAAGTCTGGTAGCTGAAGCTGGTGGCGTCGCCGATCTGCAATTGCGGCTGGGAGACCGAGCCGGCGGCCAAGCGGTTCGGGTTCTCCACGATTCCCAGGTTCGTGCCCTTGGTTCCGATGTATTCGGTATCGATCACGAAGCCGTGCGGCAGGGTGTTCTGGATGGTGAAGTTCCAGGTTTGCGCGTAGGCGAGACGGAAATCGGGGTTGATGGCGTAGGTGTTGGTGATGGTGGTACCGGGCGCGGCCGCAAACCCGTTCTGGACGGTGAGCGGCGCGGCGACGGAGGTGATGAGCGAGGCGGTGGTGGCGAAGGGCGGCTGCGCGGCCAACTGGCTGGCGATCTGGGCGTACGGGGAGCCGCTGTAGAAAATACTGTAGCCGCTGCGAATGATGATGTTGCGCCGGGAAAACGGACGCCAGGCCACGCCCAGGCGCGGCGAGAAATTCCTCGGCTCCGCACGCACCAGGCTGGAGGGAAGGGGTCCGGAATACGGGCCGCTCTCGCCGGCCGTAACCACCTGCGCGGCGGTGAAGCTGGGGCTGACGTCCAGGTTCGCCAGATGCCCGCGCAACTCGGTGTAGGGTGCGAAATATTCGTAGCGGAGCCCGAAATTCAGAGTCAGTCCGGCCTTCAGGCGAAGATCGTCCTGGGCATAGGCGGCGGTAGACCAACTGCGGAAGTAGTTGTTGGAAGCGCCGTAGCGCAGCGAGCTGGACTGCGGATAGCCGAGCAGAAAATCGGCAAAATCGAAGCCGGTGCCCTTCACCGGCTGGCCGTTGGCGTCGAGCTCGCTGGTGAGCAGGCCGCTGAAGCTGAGCGACCCACGGGCATTCTGATAATTCTGGCTGTCCTGCTGGAGGCGGTTGTAGATGAAGCCGAAGCTGAGATTGTGTTTGCGGCGGGCCACGTAAGTGAAGGTGTCGTTGAAGGTCGCGGTCTGGTTGCGGCTGAGGTTGGGCGTGCCGTCGCTCAGGCTGGAGAAGTTGGTGAAGGAAAGCGTGGGAGGGCCGTAGTTGACGGGCTGCTGGGAGGGCCCGGCGATCCCCAATTCGCCCGCCACATTTTCCCCGTAAGCGAAGAACGGGACGGCCTGGCTGCGCGCACGGCTGACGGTAATCGTGGCGTTGTTGTTCAGGCGCGGCCTGAAGCTATGACTCCATCCGCTGGCGAAGCTCAGGCCGGCGCTGGAACTCGTATCGAGGAAGCCGAACAACTGATGCGAATCCGACGTTCCGTCCTGCTGCTGGAAATTGAAATTGAGCCGGTCCTTATTGTTCAGCGGCGCGTTGAAGCGGATGCCCTCGCTGTGGGTGTGGCCGGGGTTGGTAATGACGAAGCGATAGTTCTGGACAATGCCGGAGTAAATGGGCTGCGGGAAATACGGCAGCAGCCCGACCGAGGCGGGGTCGAAACGCGCGGCGGGGATGATGTCGCCGGGGAACGGGGCGTTATTCAGTGGATCGTAGATGACCGGCGCCGAAGTAAGCGAGGCCTGGGAAAAATCGCCCGCGCGTTCGGCCGCGGTGGGAACCGAGCCGACCATGTTCTGGCCATTGCGGTTCAGCGTGGTGGCCAGCGAAACGGTGAATTGGGCGCGCTGCCAGTTCACGATTTTGGGAATGTGGAACGGCCCGCCGACGTTGGCATTGAGGGTGGTGGCGGAGGAGTACGGCTTCTGCGAGGGCAGCCCGTTGAGAGAGAACGGCGCGGCATTCAGGGCCGAATTCTGGGCGGTGAGCGCGACCGAACCGCTGAGCGGTGGAGTGGTACGCCGGCGGTTGCCGAAGCTGGCGAACTGGCCGTTGTAGGGACCGCGGCCCGCGCGTCCTCCGCGGCCTCGGCCACCCGGACCAAACCCGCCACCACCGCCACCGCCGCGTCCGCCGCCACCGAAACCGCCCGGATCTCCGAAACCGGGGGCGCCGCCGGGGCCGAAACCACCGCCGAAACCACCGCCGGGGCCACCGCCCGGAGGAGGGCCGGCGGGACCGACTCCAAACCCGCCGTTGATGGCCCCGGCGCCGAAGCCGCCCAGCCCGAGGGAGTCGTTGGTCACGGTAGGGGTCATGCCGGGTGGAAGTCCCAAGCCGCCAGTCAGGCCCTGTGCGGCCGAGACTCCTCCGCCCGCGCCCGCACCGCCGCGGCCACCCATCATGCGCTGGCGGCGGGCTTCGTCATCGCTTGCCTGCTCCAGGCCGCCGCTGGTGCTTCCGTTCACCATGAAAGCGTCCTCGGCGTCTCCGGAGTTAGCGAGGGAATCAGACTCTGCGGCGGGCTCCGTGGCCTCAGCCGCCGCCTGCTGTCCTTCCGGCGTAGCACGAACCGCCGCGCTTTGAAAATCCGGCTGCGGCTCGCCAGGCGCGGCGCCCCGGCCGCGGCCGCCGAAGCCGCCATATCTCCCGCCTCCCCAGCCCCCTCCACCGCGCGCACCACGGCCCCGTCCGCTCATCCGGCCCTGCCCACCTCTTGCGGCGGCTGATGGCGCCGGGCTCCCGCCGCGCTGGCCGATCTTGGGCATGGTGAGCACCCAATCGCGGCCGGTGGCCGACGTTCCCACCGTCACCTGTTGCGTTTGCGGCGTGAATTCGAACATCTCCACGCGGATCTCCCAGGTGCCGGCGGGGAGTTCCATGGTGTAGCGGCCGTTTTCATCCGTGAAGGCGGAGACCTGCGTATTCCCGCGGCGGGCGGTGACGGTGGCCCCGGGCACGAATTCGTCCGCAGCGCGGACGGTGCCGCTGAACTGCGCCCCAGCGGCCGGCCGCAGAGCGACGAGCGCCAGCATGCAGGCCGCCCAAACCCCAGCGGGAATCGAATGGAAGACACGACGTGCTCTCATCGCCGGATTCGTCCGCTCATGGAATCGTTCACTCTACCCCTAATTAGTTTTAATTCCCGCCGCGCGGCCCGGAAGTTCCGCAAATGTCATCCGGCGCGGGTGCAAACGCACCCGGTTGACGTTCCGCCCGGCGGAGGTGCAGAATCAGCGGTATCGTGAGATTCGCGCTCCTGATTTCGGTATGCCTGCTCGCCGTGCCCGGCTCCGCCGACGAAGGGCTGTGGCCGTACAACCAGTTTCCCCGCGACACGGTGAAACAGAAGTACGGTTTCGATGTGAGCGAAGACTTCCTCGGGCGGCTGCGAATGGCATCGGTTAAAATCGGCGACGGATCGGGGGCGTTCGTTTCCCCACAGGGTTTGCTCCTCACCAGCCGGCAGGTCGCGGGACCGTGTCTCGCGGCGCTCAGCTCCAGCGGGCACGATTTCTTCAACGATGGTTTTATGACGGCGGAGCGATCGGGCGAATTGCCATGCCCCGGGCTCACTGCGGACGTCCTGCTCCGCATCCAGGATGTGACCGCCCAGGTGAAGCAGAGCGGCGAGAGCATGGAGCGCCGCAACGCCGCCATCGGGCGCATCGAGAAGGAATGCAGAACGGGAAACGTCTGCACCGTGGTGCGCCTGTTTTCGGGCGGCCGGTACGACCTGTACGAGTACCGACGCTACCGCGACGTGCGCCTGGTGTTTGCGCCCGAATACCTGGCCGCCTTCTTCGGCCGGGAGCACGACAGCGTTTCCTACCTGCGCTACGGCTTGAACGTCGCGTTCTTCCGCGCGTACGAAAACGGCCGGCCCGCCGCGACGCCGGGTTATCTGAAGTGGAGCGCGGAAGGAGTGCGGGAGGGCGACCTGGTATTCCTGGCCGGAAACCCGGGGCCGACGGGCCGCCTCTCCACCGCCGCGCAACTCGCCTTCTACCGCGACACTTCCCTGCCCCTGCTGCTGGCCCGCCTGCAGCCGCGCATCCAGCAGTTGAACGCGTTCGCGGCCGCGGGCAAGGAGAATCAGCGGGCAGCGCAGGCAGTGCTCGGCGGCCTGCTGACGCTATACAAGTCCGAAGCAGGCAAACTGATCGGGCTTCGCGACGATCGCCTGGTGACCCGGAAGACGGCCTTTGAAGCCAAGGTTCGCCGCGTGGTGGAAGGCAACAGCAAGGTGGGTGCGGAAGCAGGCAAAGTCTGGGACGAAGTGGCCTCCGCGTACAAAAAGTGGACGCCGCTCGAAAAGCCCTACCAGATTCTCGAAGGGTTTCCGGCGCCCGGATCCCGACTGTTTCGAATCGCCCGCCAGATCGTCCGCGGGGGGGCCGTGGACGATTCCGAACCCGTCAACGAAGCGCTGGAAACCATGATGCTGGCGCGCTATCTGGACGAATTGCGCGGGCTGGGCGAGAAAGAAGCTCCCGTGAAAGCGCTGCTCGGGAACGGCACGGCTCAGGAAGCGGCGGAGAAGATGGTGAAATCCACGCGGCTGAAGGACCCGGTGGAACGGCGGCGGATGGCGGCCGATCGTGCCGCTGCACTGGCTTCCCGCGATCCGCTTCTGGCGCTGGCTTCGGCGCTGGAACCGGCAGCGCAGCGCCTCGCCCGGCAGCACCAGGAGACGATCGGCACGCTGGAGGCAACGGCCATGGACAAGATTGCGCAATACCGTCTGCGCCTGTTCGGCGCCGCGGATTACCCCGACGGCACTTCCAGCCCGCGCGTGGAATTCGGCATGGTCAAAGGATACACGGACCGGGCGGCGGTTCCGCAGCCGTTCGCCTCGACCTTCGGCGGTATGTTCTACCGCAAGGACAACGATGGCCCGTGGCAGGCTCCGCAGCGTTGGATCGACGCCATGCGCGGTTTGGATCCCGTAACGCCGCTCGATTTCGTCAGCACCAGCGATATCGGCGGCGGAGACTACGGAAGCCCGGTGGTGAATCGCCAGGGCGAACTGGTGGGCGTCACCTTCGACGGCAATCTGGAGAGTCTTCCGGTCACGTATCTCTACAGCGATGAGCAGGCGCGCGCGGTGCACGTGGATGTGCGGGGAATTGTGGAGGCGCTGAGCCGGATCTACCGGGCAACGGGATTGCTGGACGAATTAGGTGTGCGGCCGGCCGGGCTGTGAGGTTGAAGCCGCCGCCAGGACGTTGCGGCATCGCCGGCTTCGCAATAGAATGGCGCTTCGCGAGTACTGTCCGGAGAAGCAATCGTGCGCGTGCTCATCATTTCGGATCTTCATGCCAACCTGGAAGCCGTGCGCGCATTGCCGGCCGGCTACGACCGGCTCCTGGTCCTCGGAGACCTGGTGAATTACGGGCCGGATCCCGCCGCGGTAGTGCAATTCGTGCGCGAACGCGCCGCGACCGTGGTGCGGGGCAATCACGATCACTCGATCGGCTTCGACGAGGACCCGCGTTGCTCCGCACGCTTCCGCGCCATGGCGGAAGAGATGCGCCGCTACACGGCGTCAGTTCTCAGCGAAGAAGACCAACAGTACCTGCGCAGCCTTCCCGTGCAGGCCGAGGTGACGCTGGACGGCACACGCTTCTTCCTGTGCCACGCCGTCCCTTCGGACCTCTACCAATACCGTCCCGAGGATTCCCCGCTGTGGCTCGACGAAGCGTTTGCCGGCGCGGATGTCGCACTCGTGGGCCACACCCACATCCCCTTCGGGCGCGTGTTGTCATCCCGATTGCTGGTAAATCCCGGAAGCGTAGGGCAGCCCAAGAACGGCCGCGCCGAGGCATGTTATGCCGTTTGGGAAGACGGGCGCGTAAAGCTCGAATCGGTCCCTTACGATGTGGAAGAGACCGTCCGAAAGCTTTCGCGGCTGCCGCTTTCGGCGACAGTCTTCGACGACCTCGCATTCGTCCTGCGGCACGGCGCGGCGCCTCCGCAATAAAGAAGTCCCGGAAAGGTCAATCCTTCGCAGCCGGCGTATACCCATGCCAGAGGTATTCCAGCGCTTCCGGCAGGGTCTGTTGTTTCACGGTGCGGTCCGTATGGCCGGCGTTGCGAGCGAAAACGAACTGGTAATGATAGCCTTTGGCGGCCAGAACCTTCGCCATGTTCTCGTTGGCCAGCACCCAGTCATGCATGTTATCGCGCATGACATTCGGATTCAACAGATCGCGGTCACCCACTTCCATCCAGAGGCGGATCGGCTTAGCCGGGTTATTCGGAATCAGGTGCTCGTGAAACTCCCACGCGCCGTGCGGGGTTTGGGAGTTAGACGGCCATTGCTGATTGACATAAGTGCCGGAGTAAGTGAGCACGCGATGGTATAACTCCGGGTGATACCACGCCATAATCAGAGCGCAGGAACCGCCGGAGCTGCCGCCCATAGTCGCGCGGCCGTCAGGATCTTTGGTCAGTTTGACGTCGTATTTCTTCTCAACCAGG
>DATJMP010000141.1:0-6607 GCA_035508655.1 Bryobacteraceae bacterium | reverse complement strand
AGCTATTTGAGGTGCTGGTCGCAGGCAATCCTGACGCCAAGACGGTCATCCTCCTCCTGCTCTACACCATCCCGCCGGTCCTGCCCATGACGATTCCCTTCGGCGTCCTGGTCGGCATTCTGATCGGTCTCGGCCGCATGGCCAGCGACGGCGAAATCATCGCCATGCGGGCCGCCGGTGTTTCCAGCCGCAAGGTGATCGCGCCCGTGCTCCTCTTCGCGACCCTCGGCGCCGGCCTGGCCGCCCTCGCCTCGCTCCGGCTCACTCCCTATTCGCTCCGCCAGAGCGGCGATATCATCTACCGCCTCGCCGCCAACCAGGCCTCCGCCAATATCCAGCCCCGCATCTTCGACGAAAACGTCAACCCCAATACCCTTCTCTACGTCAACGACGTCCGCCCGGGCGATCCCGCCCAGTGGCGCGACATCTTCATCGCCGATACCACGCCGCCCGAACAGCGCAAAAAAGGCATCGGCGAAAAGGCCGACGGCCCCATGATCACCGTGGCCCGTTTTGCTCTCGCCACGTCCGATCCCAAAAATAACCGCATCCAGCTCGACCTCCGTGATTATTCCACCCACGAGATGGGCAAGGACGCCGTCGCCTACGACGATTCCGCGCCCGTCAAGACCGTGGCCCTCGAAACCAAGCCGCCCGATGAGAAGCAGTTCGCCGCCAGCTCCATGAATACGCGCGAGCTGCTCCGCTATCGCGGTCCCGAGTGGATCAGCGCCGGCCTCGAGTTGCACCGCCGCTTCACCTATCCGCTGGCGTGCATCGTGCTCGCGCTAGTCGGTATCCCGGTCGGCGTCTCGACGCGCAAGGGCGGCCGCTCAGCGGCTTACGTCAACGCCATCTTCCTCGCGTTCTTCGGTTACTATCTCTCCTCGGTCTCGCTGATCGGTGTGGCCCAGCGCCGCAAACTCCCGATCCCCGTCGCCTCGTGGCTGCCCGATGTCGTTTTCGGTATCGCCGGCCTGATCTTCCTCCTGCGCATGGAGCTGCCCGGCGATACCGACCTGCTCTCCCAGGCCCGCGAAACTCTCGGCCGCGTCCTCAACCATTTCAAGCGAAAGGCCGAAACGCCGGAGGGCGCGCCCAAACCGGCGGCCAGCCGATTCTCCGGCTGGCGTCTGCCGCTGCTCCCGCAGATCGTCGATACCTACATCCTGTCCAACTTCGTCTTCTACATGCTGCTCGTGCTCGCCAGCTTCGTCTCCATGACCGAAGTCTTCAACTTCTTCGAGCTCATGGGCGACATGCTCCGCAACAGCACGCTGATGACGATGTTCACGTATCTGTTCTTCCTCATTCCCCAGCTTGTCTACCGCCTTCTCCCCATCAGTGTGCTGATGGCCGTGCTGGTCACGCTCGGCGTGCTCAGCAAGCAGAACGAAGTGACGGCGTTCAAAGCCTGTGGCGTCAGCCTCTACCGCATGGCCGCGCCCGTCCTGATCTCCAGCACCTTCTTCGGCGGCGCGCTGTTCGGCTTTGATTACTCCTACGTTCCCGCCGCCAATCGCCGGCAGGACGCCCTTCGCGATCAAATCAAGGGCCGTGTCACCCAGACCTATCTCAATCCCAACAGCAAGTGGATCATGGGCACGGATTCGCGGATCTATTACTACAAGTATTTTGATTCCGGCGAGAAGACCATGGCCGGCGTCAGCGTCTTCGAGCTCGATCCCGCCACCTTCCGCCTGCGCCGCCAGATTCAGGCGCAGCGCGCCGTGTGGCGTCCGTCCCTTCACACATGGGTCTTCGAAAACGGGTGGAGCAGCGATTTCCGCGGCGTCACCCGCGTGGTGCCGCGCAGTAATTTTCAGGCCACTACCTTCCCCGAGCTGAACGAGGCGCCCGATTATTTCCTCAAGGAAGCCGTCCAGGAGCGGCAGATGAATTTCCTGGAACTCCGGAAATACATCGGGGACCTCCAGCAAAGCGGCCTGGTGGATACGCGCAAGCTGCAGGTCCAGTATCAGCTCAAATTCGCCAACCCACTCTTCGCCCTCATCATGGCGATGATCGCCGTGCCTTTCGGTTTCCTGGTGGGCAATCGTGGCGCCATGACCGGCATCGGCGCCAGCATCGTCATCGCGATTTCCTACCTCGGCATCCAGCCGCTGTTCGAGAAAATCGGCGACGTCGGCCTGCTCCCGCCTGCCGTAGCCGCATGGTCCCCCGACCTCCTCTTCTCCCTCGTCGGCTTGTACCTGCTCCTCCGCATGCGCAGCTAAGAATCGTCCCGCAAATGGACTTGGTCCGTTTTCGGTCAGTACGCCACCGCACTGTGTGGAGGCGCACTGCCGGGCATCCTCGCCGAAAATCCTTGTGGAGCGCCCGGATTTCATTTACCCTTGGTCAACGCTCACCTGCAGAGGCCCTCGTCCGAATTCCCGACTCGTGCGCCAAGGAGATTTCGATGGGATGGAAAGACCTGAAGGACAAAGCTCAAGAACTGGCCAATACCGCGACCGACGTCGCCGGAAAAGCGGTTGATGAGTTCAACGAAGCGCTCCCTACCCTGCGCGGCCTTGGGTTTACCGTAAAGGATCTCCGTGTCGGCATGGGATTAGTGCCGGAGATCGGGGCGAAACTGGTAGCCTCCACCGACACCGTCGATCCGAAGAAGATTAAGGAACTGATGGAGAAGAATCCCGAGAATAAGGTACTCTCGGGCGCTCTCAAGGCGTTGCTGGCTGCCTATAACATCAAGCAGGAGATCGGAGATATCCCGTTCAAAGGCGTCGAGGTGGATGTGACCCTGTCATTGCCGCCTCATATCGCCGTGGGCTTCGTGTCCGCCGCGCCCGCCGCTGCCGCCGCGTCCGGGGCCGCGAAAGCATAGCGCCGCCCGCGCTCCTTCGCCGGCGCTGAATGCCCGATCCCACCTTCCGGCTGTGGCACACTCGAAGGAGTGAACTCGCGCGAAGTGATTGTCGTCGGTGGCGGCATCGTCGGATTGGCCGCCGCCTACCGCCTGGGCGAGCGATTTCCCGGCGCCCGCATCACCCTCCTGGAAAAGGAATCTGCCGTCGGCCGGCACCAGACCGGGCACAATAGCGGCGTCCTGCACTGCGGCCTCTATTATCAGCCCGGCTCCGTCAAGGCGCGGCTGGCCGTCCAGGGCATCCGCCAGATGACCGCCTTCTGCGCCGAAAATTCCATCCCCCACGAAGTCTGCGGCAAGCTGGTGGTCGCGGCTGATGAAAGCGAATTGCCCCGCCTGAAAAATCTCCTGGAGCGCGGCACCGCCAACGGTCTCGAAGGCTTGCGGTGGCTCCGGCGCGAGGAGATGCTCGAAATCGAGCCGCATGTCGGCGGCGTGGCCGCTCTCCGTGTGCCGCAGGAAGGCATCGTCGATTATCCCCGCGTCTGCGAAGTGCTGGCGCGCAAGCTCGAAGAGCGCGGCGCGCGCGTGGTCACCTGCGCCCGCGTTACCGCCCTCCGTCAGTCCAAGGGCGAATGGATCGCCGAAACCACGGCCGGCGCGTTCACGGGGGATTTCCTCATCACCTGTGCCGGCCTCTACAGCGACCGCGTCCCCGCCCTCGCCGGCGAGCCCCGTCAGACCCGCGTCCTTCCATTCCGCGGCGAATATTACAAGCTTCGCCCCGAGCGCCAGTACCTCGTCAGCCATCTGATCTATCCCGTCCCCGACCCGCGCTTCCCCTTCCTCGGCGTGCATTTCACCCGCCTGATTCACGGTGGCATCGAAGCCGGGCCCAACGCCGTGCTCGCCTTCGCCCGCGAAGGCTATCGCAAAACGGATGTCAGTCTGCCCGACCTGGCCGACGCCCTCTCCTATCCCGGCTTCTGGCGCTTCCTGCGCAAGTATCCCTCCATGGCCTGGTTCGAGCTGCGCCGCTCGTTCAGCCGCGACCTCTTCTGCCGCACCCTCCAGCGTCTCGTTCCCGAAATCCGCCCCGGCGATCTTGCCACCGGCGGCTCCGGAGTTCGCGCACAGGCCATCTCACCAGCCGGCGATCTCGTCCAGGATTTTCAGTTCATCGCCCGCCCTAACGCCCTGCACGTGGTCAATGCTCCCAGCCCCGCCGCCACCGCTTCGCTCGCCATCGGCGCCGAAATTGTCCGCATGGCGGAGAATGTGGGGTAGGCCTCCCGGCCTGCCCAGCGCGCCAGGTTTGAAATCAGATGATTGCGGAAGTGGAATCCTATTCCGGCTACAAGGCCGATGAGCGTCCGCTGCGATTCCGGTTCCCGGGCGGCGAATGGCTCGAAGTCCTCGAAATCCTCGACCGCTGGTACGATCCCGACGCCGTCTACTTCCGCCTCCGCGCATCCGACGGCAATCTATACGTCCTCCGCCACCGCGAGCCGGCCGATGAATGGACGCTGGAAGCCTTCCGCCGCGAAACCTAAAGAACCTTACTGCTGAGACGCCGAGGAGGAACGCAGGCGTCAGGAGTTAGTATGCTGGGTTGGCCTTGCCCTTCGTCTCCAGCCTTCTGACTTCCGTCTCCTGACTTCCCATTTTGTTGTCTCGGCGTCTCCCCGCGTCTCGGCGGTGAAGATCAGATCATCTCGTTCAACAACTCGCCTCGCGGATGCGGAATGACGACCTTGTTCACCAGCATTCCCTTCTGCCCGACCACTTGGGCCGCCGCTTCTACCGCGCTCGCCACTGCCGCCACGTTCCCCGTCAGCGTGACGAATGCCTTCCCGCCTAGTGCCATCGCCAGCCGGATCTCGATCAGCTCCACATTCGCCGTTTTCACCGCCGCGTCCGCCCCCTCGATCAGCGACGCCACCGAAAACGATTCCACGATCCCGAGCGCCTCCAGCGCCTCCACCTTCGAAGCTCCAGCGATGGCCGGAAAAACGGCCTCATGCAGGTTGGGAATGACGAACGAATCGATCACCGAAAAGCGCGACGCTCCCATCCCCGCCGCCACCGCCGCCTCCACCGCGGCCACGTCCCCCCGCACCATCACCATGTACTTTCCGGAGCAGATCGATCGCGACAGCAGGAGATCCACACCCGACGCCTTCAGCATGGCATCCGCCGTCTGGTATCCCGCTGCGATGCTCGTCAGCTCAATCAGTCCAATCGAATCCTTCGCCATTGCTCCATCCCGTAGCGCAAACTTTCAGTTTGCCATGCCGGCATTCGTGCGGGCATACGCCCGGCAGCTGTGTGGGCCGCCGCTCAGGGAGATCAGCCCGCAATCTCCACCCAATCCTCCGTCACCGCCCGCACCTTGCCGTCGATGCTCGCATGCACGTCAGCGCCCAGCTTGCCCTCCGCCACGCGCCCTACCGTCTGTCCCTTCTTCACCTTCCGCCCGGCCTGCACTACCGCCTCCGCCCGTTCGCCCGCGTGCTGCTTCAATCTGATCCGCACCACGTCCGGCCGGTATTCCACCCGCTGAAACGGCGCAGGCCGTTCGTACTCTTCGATCTGCAGCCGCCGCCGCAACTGTGCCAAAGGTACGCGCCGGTATTCCTTCATCGGGTGAACTTCCACCGGTTTCTGCTGCACGAACTTCAGCCCCGCCGCGCGCCGGTCGCGTTTGCCTTCGTCGCACGCTTCCTTCGGATACAGATCCTCCGGGCAGGCATACAACGTGCAAATCCCGCAAGCGCAGCACAACTCCGACCACTGGTTCCAGATGTCTCCGCCCGTCAGCGTGAATCCCAGGCTTCGCATCACCTTATGCGGCATCACTTCGTAGCCCAGCAGATACCGCGGGCAAAACTCCGTGCAGTAACTGCACTGGTCGCACGCCGATTTGCCGATCCGGTTCATCTCTTGTAGCGACCGCGTCCGCCGTCCGATGAGGTAATGGTCGCGCGGCAGGACGATCAGCCCGCCCGTTGTCTTGGTCACCACGTCGTCCAGATCGAACGTCAGCGTGCCCATCATGATGCCGCTGACGAAGACGCCAAAGTCGTCGACCGTTCCCCCTCCCGCGAGCGCGATCAGTTCGCGGAACGGCGTTCCCACCGGCGCCCAGAACGATTTCGCCTCCTTCACCGCCCCGCACACCGAAAGAAATTTCTCCGTCACCGCCCGCCCCTGCCCCGCCAGGTGAACGTTATACAGCGTCTCGACGTTGTTGACCACGCAGCCCACGTTGAGCGGAATCCCAGCCGGCGGAATCAGGCGTCCGGTGGCGCTATACACCAACTCGTATTCATCGCCCGAAGGATAGAAATCCCCGAGGAGCACAAGCTCGATGCGCCCGTCCGGCAGGTGCGCCTTCAGCGCATCGATGGCATGCGTATTCTTGGTCTTGACTCCGAACTTGCCGGTGCCGGCCTCCGTAGCCTCCATCATGGCCGTCATCCCTGCCAGGATCTCGGCCGGGAAGTGCTCCATCAGTTCGGCGTCCTTGTGGATCAGCGGCTCACATTCCGCGCCGTTGGCGATCAGGTATTCCACCTTGGATTGCGCTTTGACGTGAGCCGGGAACCCCGCCCCGCCCGCGCCCACCACGCCGCACGCTCGAAGATCGCCACTGAGGTTGTTGGTCAAGTAAAGAGCATATCAGGATGGGGAGCCGGGGGCCGGGGGCCAGGGGCCGGGAAAGTGCAGTCGAAGGATCCACCGCTCCGCCGCGCCTGAATGGGCCGGGCATGGGCG
>DATJMP010000140.1:0-7521 GCA_035508655.1 Bryobacteraceae bacterium | reverse complement strand
AAGTCGACCATTAATTTTCGCTGCATCGTGAACAGCCACGGCATGATCGCCGGCATGTTTCTCATCCCCGCCGCCGCGCCCTGGCAGCGTCCCGCATACAGCAAGCCCGATTCGTTCCATGACGTCGCTGTCACGGTCGGAGACGACGAATGGAAGCTGCCGGGCACCCTGACTCTGCCGAATGGCAACGGGCCGTTTGCCGCCGTGGTGCTGGTGCAGGGCTCAGGCCCCAGCGACCGCGATGAATCGGTCGGCGCCGCCAAGCCCTTCCGCGATCTCGCCGAAGGCCTGGCCTCGCGCGGCATCGCCGTGCTCCGCTATGAGAAGCGCACCGCCCAATACCGCGCCAAGATGGCCGGCATGACCGGCATGACCATAGACGACGAAACCGTAGACGACGCCGTCCGGGCCGCGGACCTGCTGCGCTCGCGCCACGAAATTGATCCGCGCCGCATCTATGTTCTCGGCCACAGTCTCGGCGGCTACGCCGCGCCGCGCATCGCCGCTGACGACGGCAAGCTGGCCGGCCTGATCTTCCTGGCGGCAAACGCCCGCCACCTCGAAGACCTGATCATCGACCAGGTCGAATACCTGCAGTTGCCCGCCACCGAAATCGCCAACGTCAAAGAGGAAGCCCGGCGCATCAAGGCGCTGGAGCAGGCCGATGCCGATGGCCCCCCGCTGCTCGGCATGCCGGTTTCCTACCTGCTTGACCTGAAGGACTACGATCCCGTAGCCGCTGCCAAAAAGCTGACTGTCCCTATGCTCTTCCTGCAAGGCGGACGCGATTACCAGGTGACCATAAAGGATTTCAATCTCTGGAAAACCGGCCTCACCGGCCGCGGCAACGTCGCTTTCCAGGATTTCCCGTCGCTTAACCACCTCTTCGAGACCGGCGAAGGCCGCAGTACCGAATCCGAGTACCGCAAGCCCGGTCACGTCGCGCCCGAAGTCATCGACGCCATCGCCAAGTGGGTGAAGTAGGAGTCTCGGTCGCCGGTCGAGGCTTCCGGGTGAGCCGCAGCCGCGTTCCCTCCGAGAGCCGGAAATAGACACGCGCACCGGTCGCCTCACGTTCGTAAAAGAACACAGCCGCGCCTTTCCGCCATAAGCACGAGTCCGAACCGTGTTTGAATCGACACCGGTTGAGTGTGCGAATTCAGCTATTTCGGCTCGATGTAGAAATGTGAACAGACAGGTCCCGGAAAATCATTCGATAATCGTTCGGTTGTTTTTTCAATCGTTCGATTGAGTTCCTAGGCACGTTTCGAACTCGAGGCATCGGCAGAAGGGAGATTTCCGATGGACCGCCGAACCTTTCTCGCGAGCAGCGCGGCGGCCGCGGCGGGTAGTTACTCTGCCCCGGCGGCCGGTCCGAACGACACGCTCCGGGTCGCCATCATTGGGCTGCGCGGGCGCGGCCGGGACCACATCAACGCATACCTGGACGAACCTGGAGTGCGCATCGCCGCTCTTTGCGACATTGACGAGAGCATTCTCAACCGAAGTCTGAAGGGGATCGAATCGCGCGGCAAGCCGCGGCCGGCGGCATTCGCCGATTTCCGCAAACTGCTCGAGGATAAGTCGATCGACGTTGTCTCCATCGCTACCCCCAACCACCACCATGCCCTGCAAACCATCTGGGCCTGCCAGGCGGGCAAAGACGTTTATGTGGAAAAGCCGTGTTCCCACACCATGCTGGAAGCGCAGCGGATGGTGGCGGCCGCGCGCCGCTACGGACGCATCGTACAGCACGGTACACAGAGCCGGTCTATTCCGGTGGTGCAGGAAGCGATCGGCCAGATCCGTTCCGGTCGGATCGGCGACATCTATATGGCGCGAGCCGTGTGCTACAAGTGGCGCGATACCATCGGCCGGACCCCGCCGGAACCCGTGCCGCCCGGTGTAAGTTACGATCTCTGGATCGGCCCGGCGCCGGAACGCCCGTTTACGCGCAACCGCTTCCATTACAACTGGCATTGGCAATGGGATTACGGCAACGGCGAAATCGGAAACCAGGGTATCCACGAGCTTGATGTCGCACGCTGGGGCCTGGGCGTGACTTACCCGGTCCGCATCAGTGCCATGGGCGGCCATTACATGTTTAACGATGAGCAGCAAACGCCGAATGCCATGGTGGCCTCCTTCGAATTCGAATGCCTCGGCTGCACGAAGAGCCTGGTGTTCGAGCACCGGCACTGGATGGTGAATGGCGAAGCCGGTATCGGTGATACGGCCGGCGACCAGGGCAACGCCATCGGCAACCTCTTCTACGGTTGCGGCGGCTATCTTGCGGTGAACGGCGTGGATACCAACTACAAAACTTGGCTGGGGAAGGAGCGCCACCCCGGTCCCGGCCGCAGCCAGTCCGGAAGCACCATTGATGACTTCTGGTATCGCGTCGAGAGGCACTTCGGCACGGTTCCCAACCGCGGCGGAGACCATTTTGCCAATTTCCTCGGCGCCGTCCGCGCGCGCGACAAAGGCAAGCTGACCGCGGAAATCGAAGAAGGCGCCATCTCCACCACGCTGGTGCACCTGGCCAACATTTCGTACAGGCTTCGCCGCACCATCGAGTTCGATCCCAAGACCCTGACCTGTCCGGATCCGGAGGCTCAGGCACTGTTTACCAAGCCCTATCGCGCGCCGTTCCTCCTGCCGGAGGTGTGAAGCGAGGTTTCAGCGCTCATCCGGATTGGTATCGCTCAGCGCAGACCTCTGGGCGCTCGCCCTCACCACTCTACGGTTCTTCCGGGCTCGAGCGCCCACACTTCCGTATCGCTTCCCTTCAGCAGCTCGCAAAGGTGTTCCGGACGTCCGGTGAGCGGCGGGAACGTGCCGAAGTGCATGGGCACCACGCGCTTCGGTTTCAGCAGCCGGCAGGCCACGGCCGCTTCCTTGGGGCTCATCGTGAACAGGTCGCCGATGGGCAGGAATGCCACTTCCGGTGCATAAAGCTGCTCGATCAGTTGCATGTCCGTGAAGACATTGGTGTCGCCGGCGAAATAGGCCGCGCGCCCGTCGGGTAAGCGCAGCACATAGCCCGATGCCTCGCCCCCGTAGATGATCTTGCCTTCGTCCAGAATTCCACAGCTATGCACTGCGTGCGTCATCGTGACCGTTACGTCGCCGAGTTTCTGCGATCCGCCCTTGTTCATCGGCCGTGTGTTTTGCACTCCTTTCGATTCCAGCCATGCGCAGGTCTCGAAAATGGCGCACACTTCCGGTCGGAACCGCTTGGCCAGCGGCACCGCGTCGTGGATATGGTCGAAGTGCCCGTGCGTGATGCAGATCGTATCTACGCGCCGGATTTCATGCCCTTTCGGGTATGCCGGATTGCCTTCCGTCCAGGGATCCATCAGGATGACTTGGCCGGAGGGAAGTTGAAATTGAAAAGTGCCATGCCCTAGCCACGTGATTTGCATATCTCAAGTTATTCTCCCGCAGAAGTGCGGGCCCGGGAATCAGCGCGGCCGGTGGTAAACGCAACTCCCGCTGGACCCGCTATTCGGATTTCGCCGCCGATAAGCTAGCATAAGCTATTACGCCTCAGGAAAAGGAGTCACACACCGACATGCAGGTCAACCAAACGCGGGAGAAGATGCTGCGCGGCGAAGCGGCTTTCGGCTGCGGGCTGCAGTGCTATCGCTCGGCCGAAATCCCCCGCACTTTCGCCGCCGCCGGATTCGATTACGTCTTCATCGACATGGAGCACAGCGCCTATAACCTGGAAACCGTCCAGGACATGATCAAGGCCTCGCTCGATACGGGCATCACCCCCATCGTCCGCATCGGCGAGTTGCTCTATTCGCTGGCCGCGCGTCTGCTCGATTCCGGTGCGCAGGGCATTATCTTCCCCCGCGTCGAAGATCCGGCCATTTTGCGCGACGCGCTCAGTTGGGTGCGTTTCCCGCCCCTGGGCAAGCGAGGCTATGGCGTCAACGCCACCATGATCCGCTACGAAACCGCCGGGTTCCCGGCCATCATCGAACATCAGAACCGCAACACGCTGGCGGTGGTCCAGTTCGAAACCTGCACCGCGGTGGAGCGCGCCGACGAATTGCTGTCCGTCAAGGGCCTTGACGTCGTCATGGTAGGTCCAGCCGATCTTTCCATTTCGCTCGGCGTCCCCGGCCAGATGGAGCACCCGTCGCTGGTCTCCACCATCGATACCATCATCGAAAAGTGCAAAAAGCACGGTGTCATCCCCGGCATTCAGACCCGCAGCGTCGCCATGTCCAAGTTCTGGACCGAGCGCGGCATGCTCTTCGTCGGCACTGCCGCCGAGCATGCCCTGCTGCTGGAGAAGGCGAAGGAAGCCGTCGGACAGTTGCACGCCTCCGCCCGCGTGCAGAACGCGTAACCTGTCAATTGCCGCCGTAGCGCAAGCCTCCGGCTTGCTATGCCCGCGTCCTCGCCGGCATTCCTGATATTTGCTTTCTCACCGCCCCGCTCCGGCGCCGGGCCTTCGTGCCGGCACCGCACGCTTACGCTTGCTCCACCGATGGCGCGGGACAAACCCACCCCTTTGATCCGTGATAACATCACCCCTACATGCACGCGCGTTGGCTGGATCTTGCCGTCATCTGCGTTTATGTAATGGGTTTGGCTGGCATTGGTTTCCGCTTCTCGGGCCGTCAGACCACCACCGAGCAGTACTTCACCGCCAAACGCTCGGTGCCTTCCTGGGCCGTCGGGCTCTCCTTCCTGACGGCTATGATCACCAGCGTGACTTTCATCGCATTTCCCGGCGCCGCTTACGCCAAGGATTGGTCGATGCTCGTGCCGGGCCTGTTCCTGCTGGTTACGCTGTTCATCGCCGGCGCGGTGGTCATCCCGTTTTACCGCCGCACGGTCGGCATGAGCGCCTTCGAATATTTCGGCAAGCGCTTCGGCCGTCCCACTCGCATTTACGCGTCGCTTGCCTTCACCCTCGCCCATTTCTCCAAAATGGCGCTGGTCTTCTACCTCCTCGCTCTCACCATCAACAGCATGACCGGCTGGAACATGGATGAGGTGATTCTCATCTCCGGCCTTCTCACCGTCAGCTACACGCTCAAGGGTGGATTCGAGGCCGTCGTGTGGACGGACGTGGCGCAGGGCATCATCATCTGGACCGGCATTTTCGTCTCCCTCGGCTTCCTGCTCTTCCTGCCGCCTGGCGGTCCCTCGGCGGTCTTTCATCTCGCCCTCAGTCATCACCGTTTCTCGCTGGGCAGCACGTCCTCCGATTTCTCAAAGCCTACAGTCTGGGTGCTCGCCATCTATGGCTTCTTCTGGTATCTCCAGCGCTACACCACAGACCAGACGCTGGTGCAGCGCTACCTTGCCGCCAAATCAGATCGGGCCGCGCTGCGGGGTGTAGCCATGGGCGCATTCCTGTCCGTCCCGGTCTGGACCCTCTTCATGCTCATTGGCACCTGCACCTGGACGTACTTCCAGCTCAGCCATGAAAAGCTTCCCGGGTGGGTGACCAAGGGCGATCAGGCCTATCCTTATTTCCTCAGCTCCCACCTGCCGCCAGGCTTGGCCGGACTGGTGATGGCGGCGCTCATCGGCGCAGCCATGTGCGCGCTGTCGAGCGATCTCAATGCCTTTGCCGCGGTAGGCGTGGAGGACATGTACCGGCAGGTTCGTCCCCATTCCACCGACCGCCGCCGCCTGGCCGTCGCCAAGGCCATCGTGTGCGCCTGCGGGCTGCTTGCCATCGGCATCGCGCTGCTGCTTTCGCACACCCAGACCGGCGCGCTCTCGCTGTGGTTTTCTGCCTCGGCCATCGTCAGCGGCGGTCTGGCCGGCTTGTTTCTATTGGCATTTCTTAGCCGGCGGGCGAGCCAGCCGGACGCCATGGCCGGCATTATCGCCTGCTTTTTGTTCACAGCCTGGGCCACGCTCACGCTGGGCGCAAAACCCGTGGTCGATCTCGGCCGCTTCAATTTCCCGTGGCACGATTACATGATCGGAGCCATCGGCAACGTAATCATGATCATCGTTGGATTCGCCGCCAGCCTCCTGCCCGCCGCATGGAAGCCGGCCCGCCCGGTTCCGTCCCTCACCGTCGCCGCTCCGGGCGCGTCTTCCGAGCCGCGACGCTAAGAGAGTCACCATGGCCGTGCTGGCCGCCCAAGAGGATGAAAGACCGCCTGGCTGGCACCTGTAGCGCCGGCCTCCTGGCCGGCCATGCCGGCATCCGTGCCGGCATTCCGGACCAGCCGGATACCAGTCCGGCATGACTTTCAACGGAGCGCTCAATCCCCGGAAACGGTGACCACTACTTCCCGCCTGCGCCCGCGCACATCGCACTCCAGGTGAAAGATCTGCTGCCACGTCCCCACCACCAGCCTTCCGCCCGCCACCGGTACCGTCAACGATGGTCCCAGCAGCGTGGCCTGCAGGTGCGAGTGGCCGTTGCCGTCGTGCCACGCCTGTTCGTGGCCGTAATCGCGGCCTGGCGGGATGAGCTTATCCAGAATTTCCGGCAGGTCGCGTTCCAGCCCCGGCTCGAATTCGATGGTGCCCACCGCCGCCGTGCTGCCGACGTTGAACACGTTGACCGTGCCCGTGCGGATGCCAGACGCTCCGACGATCGTCTCCACCTGTCCGGTCAGGTCATGCATGTCGCCATGACCTCGGGTGGCGATCGAAATCCGTTCCTGGTGTGTCATACGTTCTCGTCAGCGGCCAGCCCGTTCTTGGCTGGCTGGGGCATAGAAGCGTGGTAGGAGCTGCGCACCAGCGGACCCGATTCCACGTGCGCGAATCCCATCTCGTATCCGGCGCGGCGGAATTCGTCGAACTCTTCCGGCGGCACGTAGCGGACGATCGGCAGATGCCGCGGCGATGGGCGCAGATACTGGCCCAGCGTAAGAATGTCCACCCGGTGCGCGCGTAAATCGCGCATAACCTCCACCACTTCCTCCGGCATCTCGCCCAGCCCCAGCATCAGGCCGCTCTTGGTCGGAATCTGCGGCGCTAGTTTCTTGGCATACGCCAGCACGTCCAGCGAGCGCTCGTAGCGTGCTCCCAGCCGCACCTGCCGGTAGAGCCGCGGCACGGTTTCCGTATTGTGGTTGAAAACTTCCGGTGCGGCCTCCATCACCGTACGCACGGCATCCCGGCTGCCCTGGAAATCCGGCACCAGAACCTCCACGCCGCAGCCCGGCACGCGTTCGCGGATCGCGCGGATCACCATCGCGAACAGTTCCGCGCCGCCGTCCGGACGGTCGTCGCGATTCACGCTGGTGATAACCGCGAATTTCAACCCCATCGCCTCCACCGCTTCCGCCACTCGCTGCGGCTCGTGGTAATCCACCGGCAGGGGCGCGCCCTTCTCCACCGCGCAAAAGCCGCATCGCCGCGTGCACACGTTGCCGAGAATCATGAAGGTCGCTGTGCGATGGTTCCAGCATTCACCCACGTTCGGGCAGGCCGCGCTCTCGCAAACCGTGTGTAGCCGCAGCCGCCCGACGAGCGATTTCAATTCCTGGTAGTTCTCTCCCGCCGGCGCCGGCGCGCGCAGCC
>DATJMP010000139.1:0-3543 GCA_035508655.1 Bryobacteraceae bacterium | reverse complement strand
TGCCGAGGACCACCTGGGCGATTTCCGGCGCCGTAGCGCGATCGCCGGTTCGCGCCCGGTCGAAGAGGAGCATGCCGAAGATGAGCGTGAGGAATGCCAGCGACAGGTAAACGAGGATGGCCGCGGAGAGCGCGATGCGCTCGCGGTTCATACCGAGGCGCGGCTCGATCCTCTGTTCCCAGAAGTCGATATTCTCCTGGAACTCGCGGGCGAGGAACTTGCCCATTTCCGAGTAGAGGCGGTCGACGTAGGAAGCGAGGGTGAGGACGACCAGCAGAAATGCGATCAGGAGGGCGGAGGTGGCGCTCATGGTTTGCGCCTCCTTCGCGCCTGCTTCTTCTCCGCAGCCTGTGGCTTTGTGGCGCGTTCGATGAGACCGTGCGCCAGGCCGAAGCGGCGGCGCAGCACAGCCTCTTTGCGAGCCATCTGGCCGGAATCGGTTTCGTGGTCGTATCCGGCAAGGTGCAGGACCCCGTGCAGGACGAGGATCTGCAGTTCCGTAGCCAGGGAATGCCCGGCTTCTGTCGCCTGGCGCGCCGCCGTGTCGACGGAGATGGCAAGGTCGCCGGCGAGGCGATGATCGTCGCCGGTGAGCGCTGCGGGAAAGGAAAGCACGTCGGTGGGCTGATCCTTGCGGCGGTACTCGCGGTTGAGGCGGCGGATGCGAGCATCGCCGGTAAGCAAGACGGAGACAACGCCGCGAAGCTTCGCTGCGTCCGCGGCCTCGGCGAGGAATGCCGCAAGAGCTTGCCGCCGCAGCGCGCGGCCGAATTTCGCTTGTATGGAAGGATCGATCAGGATCATGGCCGGGCGGCAACCGAGTGAACGGGCCCGCACAGAAAACCTCAGGAGGGCTCAAAAACCCTCCTGAAATGATGGTAGCTCCAATGGCGGTTCTATTGCGGTTGCCTGGAGACGCGGACTTCTTCTCCGTCGAGAGAGAGCGGCAACTCCTCCTGTTGTGCCCGGCCAAACCCCTCGTAGGCGCGGATGATGCGCTGGACGAGGTGGTGGCGGACGACGTCGCCATCTTCAAACTGGACGAAGCGGATACCGTCGACCCCGTCGAGGACGCTTATGGCCTCCACCAGGCCCGACTTGCGGGGATTGGGCAGGTCGATCTGGGTGATGTCGCCGGTAATCACGGCCTTGGCGTTATTTCCCATGCGAGTGAGGAACATCTTCATCTGCTCGCTGGTGGTGTTCTGAGCCTCGTCCATGATGATGAAGGCGTCATTGAGGGTGCGGCCGCGCATGAAGGCGAGAGGCGCGATCTCGATCACATTGCGTTCCAGCATCTTGTCCACACGCTCCGGCTCCAGCAGGTCGTAGAGGGCGTCGTAGAGCGGGCGTAGGTAGGGATCCACCTTCTCCTGGAGGGTGCCGGGCAAAAAGCCGAGGCGCTCGCCGGCTTCCACGGCGGGACGCACCAGGACGATGCGGTTGATTTTCTTGGCCAGCAGGGCGGCGGCGGCCATGGCCACGGCGAGATAGGTTTTACCGGTGCCGGCCGGACCGATGCCAAAGACCATATCCGCCTGTTCGATGGCTTCGACGTAGCGGCGCTGATTGAGGGAGCGCGGCTGCACCATGCGCTTGATGCCCGCCGAGCGCTGTTTGCCGCTTTCGGCGAGGCTGCGCAGCGAAATGGAGGGGTCGGCGACGACGAGGCGGAGCATGCCGTTCAGCTCCCCGTTCTGGAGCAGAATGCCCTGGCGGCGCAGCGTTTCGTAGTCCTGGAAGATGCGCTCCACGCGGGCGATCGCGTCCTCAGGGCCCTCGATCATGACGGCATCGGATTCGAGGTCGATGCGGGCATGGAGAGCGTCCTCCATGAGTCTCAGATTTTCATCGCGGGTCCCGAACAGGGGCTCAAGATTAGGCGTGATCTCGAGATGTTTTCTCATCAGGCGAGGAAAAGACCTCCGATCGCGGCCAGGCGCGAGCCGCGAGGCTGGAAATGGGTTGTGGGTCGGATTGGCGCCAGCCGGGACAGGTGTCGCACCACACTGATTGGATGCTTCAGGCAGGGCGAAGGAAACGGGTTGGCAATCGGCGCCAAAGTGTTGAATTGCCGCCAGAGTAGCCCGGGTTTGCGAGAGAGTCAATGGGGATTCGTTGAAATTTGGAGCAAATTGAGCCGAAGTGGTACAGGCATCCCGCGATCGTCTTTCAGAAGGCCGGCGGCCGCGGCACCGCGCCCGAAGCAATCTCCTCGGGGCTGGCTTCAAACGGCTCGTCGGCGCTGGCGACGTAGATGGCCGGCACCTTCGCCCCCATCGGCCGCAGATAGGCCGAGAGCTGGCCGCGATGGTGCACCGTATGCCGAATGGCGAGGCTCAGATAGGTGACCGCGGGATCGTTCCGCAGCCCCAGCCAGTTCACCGGAGCCGCCAGCTGGTCGCCTGGCAGTGCCTCGATCTGCGCCGTTCGCCGGGCTGCTTGCTCCTCGTACCAGGCGGCCATCGCCGCTCCGGTTCGCACTTCGCCGGACGGTCCCTGCCCGTCCACGAATTGCCCGTGGATGACGGCGTGGAGAAACCACATTTCCGTGCCGGCAAGGTGCCGAGCCAGGCGCAGCGCCGTCCAATTCTTTTCGTGCGGACGGTACTCTTCCTGCCCGATGGGAATCGCGGCCAGAATTCGCCGGGTCACGCTCTGTTCGGAACGCAACTGCGGCAGCAAATACGCGCGAAGGAAATCCGCCTCTTCGGGCCGCATCGCTTACCGCCCCGCCGCGGCAAGTTGGGGTTTCGCAGCCAGATACGCATCGAGCACGGGCAGAAGCTTTCCCAGCCACTCGGGGTGGGCCGGCCAGGCCGGCGCGGTGACCAGATTGCCGTCCACGACCGCGGCGGTCATCTCAACGGGAGCGTAGGAACCGCCGGCCAGCTCCACCTCGGGCGAGCACGCCGGGTAGCAGCTGATCCTTCGCCCCCGCACCACTCCGGCTGCGGCCAGAATCTGCGCGGCGTGGCAGATGGCGGCGATGGGCTTGTTCTCGCGCGCAAAATGCCGCACCGCCTCAATTACCTGCGGATCCAGCCGCAGATACTCCGGAGCGCGCCCGCCTGGGAGCAGCAGACCGTCGTAGTCTTCGGGGCGAACCTCAGCAAAGGTCGCGTTCAGGGTGAAGTTGTGGCCGCGCTTCTCGGAGTAGGTCTGATCGCCTTCGAAGTCGTGAATGGCAGTCCGCACCTGCTGGCCGGCCTTCTTTCCCGGACACACGGCGTCTACCGCATGCCCCACCATCTGCAGCGCCTGGAACGGCACCATCGTCTCGTAATCCTCGGCAAAATCGCCAACGATCATCAGAAGCTTTGCATGGCTCATGTGAATATCCCTCCTGCTTCGATCGGACGCAGCCGCGCGCCTCTCCGATTCAGGAGCGATGATAATCCCGCTCGCCGGCCCAGGGGTTGACGCCGGGCAAATCTCTATAATCGAAGTGCAATCTCACCCAGAATCTGCCCGGATCCCGCTTGCGACTCTTCGGAAAAAAACTGAAGCAGGAACACAAGGTGATGCTGCAGGCGGAGCGCG
>DATJMP010000138.1:0-2542 GCA_035508655.1 Bryobacteraceae bacterium | reverse complement strand
CGATCCGAGCCGCGACCGTAAGGGAGTCACCATGGCCTGTGCCGGCCGCCCAGGAGGATGAAAGTCCGCCTGGCTGGCACCCGTAGCGCCGGCCTCCTGCCCGGCCATGCCGGCATCCGTGCCGGCATTCCGGACCAGCCGGATACCAGTCCGGCATGACTTTCAACGGAGCGGTCCCTCCGAAAGAGACACACCCGCGGTCGCCGCTCTACCGCCCTCTGCCGTCCCCCGACTTCTCCGGTGGCGCGGGCGGCTTATCGGCGCCGTAGTTGGCAGACAAGTAAGCGAGCAGCGCATCACGGTCGCCGACCTTCGCGCCCCAGCCGGCCATCTTGTCCAGTTCCTTGCTCCACGCCACCGGCGAGAGCCGTTGCGAATGGACGATGCGCAGGCTGTGGCAGGCGATGCAATTGCGCTCCTCCTTCTGTCCTCGGTCCAGCGTGGCCTGATCCGCGGCCCACAGCGTCCCGGCGGCGACAAACGCCAGGATGAATTTCACGCGCCCTCCACGGTGACGCCGATGCGGTCGATGCCATTCCACAGATAGCCGGAAGGATTCCAGGGCGGAACGATCGGCTGCACGCGGCCGGCGGTATCGGTGGCGCGGGAGAGGATGGTGTAATAGCCGGGCTTTTCGGGCGTCCACTCCGCGTGCCAGAGGCGCCAGGCGAAATTCAGCTTCGGCAGGGAAAGTTGGGTTTCGTGCCAACGGCTGCCGCCATCGGTGGAGAATTCCACCCGCTCGATTGCCTCTTCTCCCGCCCAGGCGATGCCGCGAATGGTGACAGCGCCCGGCGAAACCTTGGACCCGTCTTCGGGCGCGGTGATGGAAGATTTCACCGGCATGCCTTCGATCACTTCCAGTTCATTGGGCCGGGCCGGCATTCCGGGCGGAAGGTTGTATTTCGGAATGCGATAAGCGGGGTTCATGAAGAACCCTCCGGAAATCTTCGCCGCCGGTGACAGGCGGGTCACCCACTTCAGCCAACTCGTGCCGTCCCAGCCGGGCACTATCAGGCGGATCGGAAAACCATGTATGGCCGGCGTTTCGCCGTTCATGCTCAAGGCAAGGATCGTGGCGGGATGGAGCGCTTTGCGCATGGGCAGAGACCGCACGAAATCGGGCGTGGCGGCCATGCCGGCGTCGGCGCCATCGAATTCCACGTACGCCGCGCCCTCGTCGGCGGCGGCCATCTTGAGCACGTCAGAAACCCGCGGGCCGCGCCATTCCGCATTCCCCACCGCGCCGCGGCCCCACTGGATTCCCGGCACCTTGGGGCTGTAGAATCCGCGGCCGTTGCCGGTGCACTCCAGCGTGGCGGTCACCGTGTACTGCGGCAGGTTTCGCAGGTCCGCCAGCGAAAGCTGCAGCGGACGAGGGACCAGTCCGTTGACGGTGAGGCGGTAATCGTCCGGAGTGATCGCGGCTGGCCGCGGCAGATGCTGGCGCACGAAAAACGAATCCACTGGAGTGATCCAGGAGTTGAGGTAGCCAACCGGCGCTTCCAGGTCCTCGGGCCGGTCGCTATGCAGGATCATGGATCGTTTTCCGGGGATCGCCAAGGGTTCGTCCGCCCCGTACATTTTCTTCACCGCAGCCGCAGCAAATGCGGCCGCAAGTATTCCCCTGCGGCTGAGTGGCATGTCCTTCCAGGCTAGTACGGGGGCGGTAAAGGCGCAACATTTTCTGCAGGCGCCCGCCCGGAAGCGTATCCTGAACGGGATGGCTTCGTTTCCCACTTTCGACCTTACGAATCAGGTCGCCCTGGTGACGGGGGCGGCCCGAGGTCTGGGCCGGGCAATCTCGCTTGCCCTGGCCCACGCAGGCGCAAACGTCGCGCTGGGCCTTCGCGACCTGGAAGCCGATGCCGGCCTCGCGGCGGAAATTCAGGCGATGGGCCGCCGCGCCCTTCCCTTGCAGATGGACATGGCCTTTCTCGATCAGGTGAAGCGGGCCGTAGAGGACGCCTTGGCGCATTTCGGCCGGCTGGATATTCTGGTCAACAATGCCGGCATCGCACCAGGCAACCTCGCCGAGAATGTCACGGTAGAGGATTACGACATCACCATGGCGGTGAACGTCAAAGGGACGTTTTTTGCCAGCCAGGCGGCCGGCCGCGTGATGATCCGGCAGAAGTACGGCCGCATCATCAATCTCAGCTCGCAGGCAGGGTTCGTCGCCCTACCGACCGAATCAATATATTGCGTGACCAAGGCGGCCATTGCCCACATGACGAAATGCCTGGCGGTGGAATGGGGAACGCACAACATCACGGTAAACGCGGTGGCTCCCACGTTTATCCGAACGCCGGGCACGGACGAATGCCTGAGTGATCCGGCATTCCGCGCGGACGTAGTGGAGCGGATCGCGGCTCTTCACCGGATCGGCGAGCCGATGGATGTGGCCGGTGCGGTGGTCTTTCTGGCCTCGCCCGCCGCTTCCCTGATCACCGGGCAGACGCTCCTCATCGATGGCGGCTGGACAGCACGGTAGGATCCCTACGGAAATGGGCGGTTCCATACGGTCCAGATGCTCTTGGTT
>DATJMP010000137.1:0-13687 GCA_035508655.1 Bryobacteraceae bacterium | reverse complement strand
ATCGAGACCTTCGGCTCCAGCGAATTCTGGGGCCTGCGCATGTCCCCCGGTCTGGTCGGCACCGCGGCTGATCGCGATATTCCGCTGCCGCCCGAAGTCCGCCGCTACTATTTTCCGGGCGTCACTCACGGCGGCGGCCGCGGAGGCTTTTCTTCGGACGCCACGCCCGCGCGCGGCTGCGTGCTGCCCGCCAATCCGAACCCCTCCTCCGATACCATGCGCGCCCTCCGCAAAGCCCTGGCCGACTGGGTCGTCGACGGCGTCGAGCCTCCTCCGAGCCGCTATCCCACCCTCGCCGCCGGAGAGCTGGTGAAGCCCGATCACACCGCCCTGGGTTTTCCCGCGATCCCCGGCGTGCCCCTGCCCGACAACATGATCAATGCGCTGCCCGATTACGATTTCGGCCCGTCCTTCCGCTACAACGATCTCTCCGGCACCATCGCCGCGCAGCCGCCGCCCATCCGCGGTTTCATTCCCATGCTCGTGCCTCGAACCGACGCCGACGGCAACGAAATCGGCGGCGTCCCCTCCGTGCTCCACCAGGTTCCGCTCGGCACTTACCTCGGCTGGAATGTCACCGCCTCCGGCTACCTGAAGGGCCGCGCCTGCGGGTTTGCCGGCGGATTCGTTCCCTTCGCCCGCACCCGCGCCGGGCGCCTGGCGTCCGCCGACCCGCGCCCCTCCCTCGAAGAGCGATACGGCACCCACCAGGCCTACGTCGACAAAGTGCGGGCCGCCGCGCGCCGCCTCGTGGAGCAGCGTTTTCTCCTGCCGGACGATGCCGCCCGCCTCGTGGCCGAAGCCGAATCGAGCGGCGTCTTACGCTAAGGATATGGAAACTGGTCCCTCGGCAGGTCACCCGCCTCTCGCCGGCCTCCGCGTGCTGGACTTTTCGCACGCCCTCGCCGGGCCCTACTGCACGCTGCTGCTGGCCGATTACGGCGCGGAGGTGATCAAGCTGGAGGCCAGCACCGGCGACATGGGCCGCGGCTGGGGTCCGCCCTTCGCGGGCGGCATTGCCAGCGTTTTCCTCGGGCTGAACCGCGGCAAGCGCGGCATCTCCATCGATCTCAAGCAGCCCGAAGGAATCGAGCTCTGCCTTCGCCTGATCGACCGCATGGATGTGCTCCTCGAAAATTTCCGCCCCGGCTCCATGGATCGCCTCGGCCTCGGTTTCTCCGTCGTGCACCGCCGCAACCCGCGGCTGATCTACTGTTCTATCTCGGGCTACGGGCAGGACGGCCCCTCGCGCGACGAGGCCGCCATGGACCTCGTCGTCCAAAGCTCCAGCGGCCTGCTCAGCATCACCGGCACCGAAGAAGGCAAATCCGTGCGCTGCGGATACGGCGTGACCGATGTGACCGCCGGCCTCTTCGCCGTCATCGGAATCCTCCTGGCCCTCCGCGCGCGCGAAACCACCGGCTGCGGCCAGTACGTCGACGTCTCCATGCTCGATAGCATGATCTCCACCATGAGCTCCAATTACATGAGCTATCTCGGCTCGGGCGTCGTACCCAAGCCCATGGGGACCGCGTTTCCCACCGTCGTCCCCTACCGCGTCTTCCAAGCGTGCGACCGCGCCGTCGCCATCGCCGTGGGCAGCGAACGGCTGTGGGCGGCCTTTTGCCGTGCCATCGAGCGCCCGGAACTGGAGAAGCATCCGGACTATGAATCCAACGCCGCTCGCATCCGCAATCGTGCCGTCCTGGAGCCTCTGCTCGAAGAGATCTTCGCCGGGCGGACTGCCGCCGAATGGATCGAGCGCCTGCAAAATGCCGGCATCCCGGCCTCGCTGGTCCGCAATTTCGAGGAGGTCGCCGAGCATCCGCAATCGGCCGTTCGTGAAATGTTCCCCACTCTCCTTCACCCCACTGCCGGCCCGCATCGCGTCACCGGGACGCCGGTCAAGCTATCCGCCACTCCCGGCGCACCCGGCGCTCCCGCGCCGCTACTGGGCGAGCACACCTTCAATGTGCTCCAGGATCTCCTGGGCCTCGACCGCGAATCCGCTGAAGCTCTCGCCGCGCGCGGCGTCATCCTCTCGCCCGAACCCGATCCGGGCCGCGACCGTCAGGGAGCGGTTGGCGATGCCTAGCCAAAGCCTGCCCGGCTTTGCGGAGCCGTCCGCACGGTAACCCATGCTTGCCCTCCTTGGCTTCGCCACCATCGCCGTTCTGCTGGCCGCCATCCTCTGCCGGAAGATGTCGCCGTTGAGCGCGCTCATCGCCGTCCCGGTGGCCGCCGCGCTCGCCGGTGGCTTTGGCGCCCGCACCGCCGGCTTCATGGTGAAGGGCATTCAGGGCGTCGCCGGCGTGGCCGGCATGTTCATCTTCGCCATCCTCTACTTCGGCATCATGACCGATGCCGGCATGCTCGACCCCATCATTGATCGCATCCTCCGCGCCGCCGGCAGCAACCCCGTCCGCATCGTCATGGGGACATCGCTTCTCGCGCTGTTGGCCCATCTCGATGGATCGGGCGCCGTGACCTTTCTGGTCACCGTGCCGGTCATGCTTCCCCTCTATGAGCGCCTGCGCATGGACCGCCGCGTGCTCGCCTGCGCCGCCTCGCTCGCCGCCGGCGTAAATTTTCTTCCCTGGACCGGTCCCACCATCCGCGCCTCCGCCTCCCTGCACCTTTCCGTCACCTCGATATTCAATCCCCTGCTTCCCGTGCAGGCCGTCGGCCTCGCGTTCGTCTTCGCCTGTGCCTGGTGGATGGGCCGCCGCGAAGCCCGCCGCCTCGGCTTGACGGAAGTCAAATCCACCGCCGTCTGGCGCCGCGAACTGACCAAGGAAGAACTGCTTCTCCGCCGCCCCGCTCGCTTCGCCGTCAACCTCCTCCTCACCGTGTCGCTCATCGTGGCCATGATCGCCGCCCATCTCGATCCCGTCGCCGTCTTCATGGTCGGCGTGGTTTTGGCTCTGGCCCTCAACTATCCCGATTTGCGCACCCAGCGCGAACGCATCGATGCACATGCCCGCGAGGCCCTGCTCATGGCCGGCATTCTACTCGCCGCCGGAGCGTTCACCGGCATCCTGAAAGAGTCCGGCATGCTGGCAGCGATGGCGAAATCGGCGGTCGCGGCCGCTCCGCGCGGCGCCGCCCCGCATCTGCCCTTCGTGCTCAGCCTCCTCTCCATGCCTCTCAGCCTGCTGTTCGATCCCGATTCGTTCTATTTCGGAGTCCTGCCCGTGCTGGCCGAAACCGCCCGCTCCTTCGGCGTTGCTCCCGTGCAGATGGCGCAGGCCGCCCTCCTCGGCCAGATGACCACCGGCTTCCCCGTCAGTCCGCTCACGCCCGCCACGTTCCTCATCGTCGGCCTGGCCGGCATCGAACTGCGCGAGCACCAGAAGTTCGCCTTCCCGTTCCTCTTCGCCGCCTCGCTCCTCATGACCGCAACCGCCGTCGCCGTCGGCGTATTCGGAATCTAGTGTCCCCCGTAGCGCCGGCATTCCTGCCGGTATCCCTGACCACTCCGAACACCGCCTCCTCACACCCCGAGCCTCAACCTCGAATCCGAGCCGCGACCGCCAGGGAGCGGTTGGTCGGGAATGGTATGCCCCCGACAGCCCACGAGCCGCTCAAATACCGCCCCGCCTACCGCACGTGCTTCGCCGCCGGATTGCGGTCGCCCGCAAATTTTCGCTGGTGCCAGTACGGATACGGCAGCGGCAGCCCGCTCGCCTGGTCGAGCGCTTCCACTTCCGCCTCCGTCAAGGCCCAATTGGCTGCGGCCAGGTTGTCGCGCAATTGCTCTTCATTGCGCGCGCCGATGATCACCGTATCCACGCCCGGCTTTCGCATCACCCAGTTCAGCGCTGCCTGCGCGATCGAAACATTGCGCCGCCCCGCGATTTCCGCCAGTGCATCCACAGTCCGGTACAGCCGTTCCTCGTCAATCGTTCCCGGCGCATCCAAACTGTTCAGCCGCGATTCCGCCGGCCTCGCTTGCCCGCGCCGGAATTTGCCGGAAAGCAAGCCGAATTGCAGCGGGCTCCACGCCATGATCCCCACCCGCTGGTCGA
This sequence comes from Bryobacteraceae bacterium, assembly GCA_035508655.1. Taxonomy (GTDB): domain Bacteria; phylum Acidobacteriota; class Terriglobia; order Bryobacterales; family Bryobacteraceae; genus DATGMB01. The sequence continues at coordinate 9,659 of DATJMP010000137.1, read as the reverse complement.
GCCCCAGCGGCACAAGCTCATGCTCGATCTCGCGCGCCACCAGCGAATAATTGATCTGCTGCGAAACGTAGCGGTTGATTCCCAGCCGGTCCGAAATCGCCAGCGCCTTCATTAGGTGCCAGCCGCTGTAATTGGAGCAGCCCGCGTACCGGATCTTGCCCGCGCGGATCAAATCGTCGAACGCGCGCATCGTCTCGTCCAGCGGCGTGAGCGAATCGAAACTGTGCGCCTGGTACAGGTCGATGTAATCGGTTCCCAGCCGCCGCAGGCTGCCCTCGCACGATGCCACCAGGTGCCGCCGCGAAAGCCCGCTCTGATTGGTGCCCGCCCCGATCGGCGCGAAACATTTCGTGGCCAGCACGATATCCTTGCGCCGTGCGCCCAGCGCCTTTCCGAGCACTTCCTCCGATTTCCCAAACGAATACACCTCGGCCGTATCGAACAGGTTCACTCCCGCTTCGATACAGATGTCCACCAGCCGCCGCGCTTCCTCCGCCTGCACATTGCCCATCGCGGCGAACCGTCCCTCGCCGCCCAGGGTCATCGTGCCGAAACTCAGCACAGAAACTTCCAGTCCGCTTCCGCCTAACAGTCTGTATTCCACGTATTCTCCTCAGCTCATGATAGCCAAGGAATGGCGCGCTACGAGATCAGCGCCTTGTTGATTTCCACGCCCAGGCCGGGCCCCTGCGGCAGGTTCAGATAGCCTTCCTTGTCCACCAGCGGCGGGTTCTCCATGATCGAAAATCCGTTGGTGTAAGCCGCCACCGGCGGATCGTGCAGGATCTCGATCCACGGCGAATGCGGCCAGGAGGCGATCGCGTGAAGCTGCATGATCGTGCCCAGGTTGCCGCCGCCGTGATGCGGGATGATGCGCTTGTGAAACGCCGCGGCCATCGTGGCAATCTCCCGGAATCCGGTCACGCCGTCCGCCACCATCACATCCGGCTGCACGATATCGAACACGCCCTTCTCCAGCATCCACCGGAATTCGTGCACCCCGTGATTGTTTTCGCCGCCCACAATCGGAATGTCCACCAGCCGGTTCAACTCCGCCAGCCCGTCCCAATCGTACCGGCGCAGCGGCTCCTCCAGCCACACCACGTGCAGCCGCTCGAGCTCGCGCGCGGTTTCGGCCGCGCGCCGGAAATCCCACATCACGCCCGGCTGCCACGTCCCGGCCGATTGCGCCTGGTTGGCATCCGTCATAATTTCCATGCCGTCCCCGACCGCCTTCCGCACCGCCTCCACCAGCGCGATGTCCTCCCGCATGGTCTGGTAATGCAGCCGCAGCTTGATCGCCTTCCAGCCCTCCGCTTTCAGCGCCAGCGCCATCCGCACCCGCTCCTCCGGCGTGGAAAGCTGGATCATGCTGGCGTACGCCGGCACCCGATCCTTCTGCGCGCCCCACAACTTATAAACCGGCTGCTGCGCCGTCTTCCCAATCAGGTCCCACAGCGCAATCTCCAGGCTGGGAACCGCGCGGCTTCCGTTCAGGTAATATCGGAGCGGCCCCGCCAGTTGCTCGATATCGAACGGGTCCTTCCCCAGCAACTGCTGCCTGCTCGCCTCCAGCGCGCCGCTCTCCATCCCCGGCCCGATCCCCGCCAGCCCCTGGTCCGTGCGGATCTCCACATAAGACCCGCCCCCGATCCGCTGCACACTGCGCGTACCCGGATTCCACGCCGCCTCCATCGTTCCGGTTTCCCGCAGCACTTTGAGCGGAACCACCCGCACATCCGTGATCTTCTGCCGCGGCGCCGCCTGCGCGGCCGCCAACAGCGCCCCCGAGGAAAACGTCTTCAGAAAACTCCTTCGGTGCATGTCCATCCTCCGTTCCTGACCGCGGCCCGCCCTGCCCGGTTTCGAACTCGATTATAGTGCCGCCCGCGCCGCGTTGCGCTAGAATCGCCATTCCCGCAAGAGGAGGTAACATGCGGCGCTTCATCCTGCTGTTGGCTTTCGCCGCGGCAGCCCTCACCGCGCAGACAAAGAAGATCGTCGTCATGGGCGATCCGAATCTGGCCAGGGAACTCCAGGCCGTAACCACCCGGGCGACGGTCGTCGCCGCCACCCGCGACAACGTCATCCAGGAAATCGCCGATGCCGACGGCTTCGTCGGCACCATCACCCCCGCCGAAGTGCGGGCCGCGAAAAAGCTGAAATGGGTCCAGTCCATGAGCGCCGGCGTTGAAAACGACCTCTTCCTTTCCGGCGGCAACGACCTCCGCGACAGCAACATCATCCTCACCAACAACAAAATCGTCCAAGGCCCGGAGATCGCCGATCACGCCTTCGCCATGCTCCTCTTCCTCACCCGGCACCTCTACGAGTATTACGACAACCGCCACACCGGTGTCTTAAACCGCAACTTTGCGGGCATCGAGCTCCGCGGCAAAACCGCCGTCATCATCGGCGTCGGCGGCATTGGCACCCAGATCGCCACCCGCGCCTGGGCCTTCGGCATGCACGTCATCGGCGTCGATCCCGAGGACAAGCCGTTCCTGCCGTTCGTCGACAAGATCGTGAAGCCGGATCACCTCGACGAAGTCATTCCACAGGCCGACGTCGTCTTCATCTCCGCCCCGCACACCGCCCAGAGCCACAAAATGATCGGCCCGCGCCAGTTCGAGATGATGAAGCAACATTCCTACTTCGTCGCCGTCAGCCGCGGCGGCCTCTACGACATGAACGCCCTCCTGAAGGCGCTCGATGAAAAACGTCTCGCCGGAGCCGGAGTCGATGTCACCGACCCCGAACCGCTCCCGCCTGGCCATCCCCTCTGGAAGTTCGACAACGTCATCATCACCCCGCACGTGGCCGGCCGCAGCGACCACGACCGCGAACGCATGACCGATACCATCAAGGAAAACCTGAAGCGCTTCGTCGCCGGCGAACCCCTCCTGAACGTCGTGGATAAGCAGAAAGGCTATTAGGCCCTCCTCCGCATAATTTCATTCGTCATCGACAGATCCGCCCCCGTCAGTCGCGCCTCCCATCCGAGCCGCGACTGCAAGGAGCGGTCCTGCCGCAAGAAAGCCAGCCCGTCCGTCACGGCATGAACCAGGTCGGGCCGGCCGTGGCACACCCGCGCCTGGCTGCACTCCGAAATTCGGACCCGATTAGCGTTATACTCGATCTGTGCCCGGGACGCCCGCGCGGGCGTCACCTGGCAAGGAGGCGGGCTATGACCGCAGATGCGAAACCAGCTCCCGCGAACGAAGCCACCCGGCGGGATTTCATGCAGAAAATCGGGACCCTGGCAGCGGTCCCCGGTCTTGCGGCTGGCGCGGCGCCGCAGCCAGCCATGCCCACCGTTCAGTTGGGCAAACATCGCGTATCGCGCCTCATCATGGGCGTCAACACCATCGGCGGCGGGTCGCACCTGTCGCGGATGATCGATCTCGAACTCCGCGCCTGGCATACCCCGGAGCGTCTGGTCCAGATCTGGAAGCATTGCGAGGAGCTCGGCATCAACTGCATGGTGCAGGCGGGCAACCGCATCGCCCGCTACAACGCCGAGCACGGCGGTCATATGCAGTTCTGCTGCAGCGGCTCACTGCAGGTTGACAAAGACGGCAGCATCCCCGATCCCACCAAGGCCATCCAGGCTATGGCCGAAATCGGCCCCATCGGCATTCATCACGCCGGCTATGGCGAAGGTGGCACCGATTCCATGTGGCGGCGCGGCGAGCTCCATCGCGTGCGCGAGTGGTGCAAAATCGTCCGCGACACCGGCGTTCTCGTCGCCGTCACCAGCCACCGACCCGAAGTCTTCATGGAGATCGAATCGCAGGGCTGGGATGTCGATTACTACATGACGTGCCTCTACAAATATGGCCGCACGCAGGCCGAATGGGAAAAGGAGTTCGCCTCCAATCCCCACATGATGCCCGCCGAAATCTATCACACCAAGGAGCCCAATTCGCCGCATTACGGCGGCGAAACGGCCTTCGTGCGCGGCGATCCGCCCGCCATGTACCGCATCATTCAGCAGACGCGCAAGCCCTGCTTCGTTTACAAGCTCCTCGCCTCCGGCCGCCTTTGTGAGAAGCCGGAATTCGTGGAAGCCGCCTTCAAAGAGTGCTTCGCCAACATTAAGCCCACCGACGCCGTCGTCGTCGGCATGTGGGACAAATACGAAGACCAGTACGCCATCAACGCCGGCTTGGTCCGCCGCTACGGCTCGAACGCCGCCACATCCAGCGACGCCGGCTAATCACCCGCAGCGGCCTGAAAAACGACCGCCCTCCAAACATGACGAAAGTCGCCGTAGCGCCGGCCTCCTGCCCGGCCATGCCGGCATTCGTGCCGGCATACCCGACCACCCGGAATACCGGCCCGGCACGACTGCCCCCTAACCTTCCACCCGCGCCCTCCCGTATAATTTCAGCTTATGGAGCTTGGCTTTGTAAGCGCAATTCTGCCGGATCTGTCGCTCGATGAGGTCCTCGCATTCGGAAAGTCTGCCGGATACCGCTGCGTCGAATTGATGTGCTGGCCCGCCGGCAAGGCGGAGCGCCGTTATGCCGGCGTCACCCACATCGACGTCACCGGTCTCGATGCCGCCGCGGCCTCTGACCTCCGCGGCAAAGTAGCCGCCTCCGGCCTGTCCATCAGCGGCCTCGGCTACTACCCCAATCCGCTCGCGCCCGATCCCGCCGAGGCGGAGACGTACGTCCGCCACATCCGCAAGGTCATCGAAGCCGCCAGCCTCCTCGACGTGCCCGTCGTGAACACCTTTGTCGGGCGCGATTGGACTAAGTCCCTCGACGATAACTGGCCGCGTTTCCTCTCCACCTGGAAGCCGCTCATCCAGTTCGCCGGCGATCACGGCATCAAAATCGGCATCGAAAACTGCCCCATGTTTTTTACTCGCGACGAGTGGCCCGGCGGCAAGAACCTCGCCACTTCGCCCCGCATCTGGCGGCGCATGTTCTCCGATATTCCCAGCCCGAATTTCGGCCTCAATTTCGATCCCTCGCACTTCATCTGGCAGCAGATGGATTATCTCCGCGTGCTGCGCGAGTTCGCGCCCCGTCTCCATCATCTCCACGCTAAGGACGCCCGCCTCGACCGCGACCGCCTCAACGACGTCGGCCTTCTCGCGCACCCGAACGAATACCACACGCCCAAGCTTCCCGGTCTCGGCGACGTCGAGTGGGGCAAATTTTTCGGCGTCCTCGGCGATATCGGCTACCCCGGCCCGATATGCGTGGAAGTCGAAGACCGCGCCTTCGAAGGCAGCCTGGAGCGCCGCAAAGCCTCCCTCATCCAAAGCCAGCTCTACCTCTCGCAATTCGTGAGCTAACCAGGCTAATCCGAGCCGCGACCGTAGGGAGCGGTCTGCCCCCGCTCCAGGTCTGACCCACTCGTTCCCGGACTCACCCTTCGCTACAGATTGATCGCCCGCATCCCGTGTGCCGCATACCGTTCCCCCGCCGTCGCACCCAGCGGGAAAGCCTCGTCCAGCCGCCGCAGTTGCTCCGCGCTCAAGTGAACCGCAAGCGCCCCCAGATTATCTTCGAGATACTGCACCCGCTTCGTTCCGGGAATCGGCACGATGTCCTTCCCCTGTGCCAACACCCACGCCAGCGCCAGTTGCGCCGGTGTGCAGCCCGTCTCGCCCGCCATCTGCTTCACCGCTTCCGCCAGCCGCAGATTGCGCTGGAAATTCTCGCCTTCAAACCGCGGATGCCGCCGCCGCCAGTCGTCCTGCGCCAAATCGTCCGGCGTCCGGAATCGCCCCGTCAGAAACCCCCGCCCCAGCGGACTGTACGCCACGAAGCCGATCCCCAGTTCCCGGCACGTTTTCAGGATTTCGCTCTCCGGGTCCCGCGCCCACAGCGAATATTCCGTCTGCAGCGCCGCGATCGGATGCACCGCGCTGGCCCGGCGAATCGTCTTCGGTCCCGCCTCCGACATGCCCAGAAACCGCACCTTGCCTTCCTTCACTAGCTCCGCCATCGCGCCAACCGTGTCCTCGATCGGTGTCTTGGCATCCACGCGGTGCTGGTAATACAGGTCGATATGCGCCAGCCCAAGCCGCCGCAGGCTGGCCTCGCACGCCTGCTTCACATATTCCGGCCGCCCGTCGATTCGCACAAATTCGCCGTTCGCCCCGCGCACGTTGGCGAACTTGGTGGCCAGAAACACCTGGTCGCGCCGGTCGCGAATCGCGCGCCCCACCAGTTCCTCGTTCCTTCCCGAGCCGTAAGCGTCAGCCGTATCGAGGAAGTTCGCGCCCAGTTCGAGCGCGCGGTGAATCGTGCGGATCGATTCCGCCTCGTCCGCCGGCCCGTAGAATTCCGACATTCCCATGCAGCCCAGTCCCAGCGCAGACACCTCCGGGCCGTTCCGTCCAAGTTTTCTCTGTTCCATGCTTTGCTCCGGTTCCAGTTTACTGCGCCCCCGCGGCTTGCGTTCCGCCGCCGGATCGCTCAGACTGAGGTTTTGACGCCCCTCAACGACTCCCGGCCCGCGCCGGAATCGCCTGCGGCCAAGGTTCTCACCGTAACCGATTTGCGCAAATCCTATGGCGGCCTGGTCGCGGTCGATGGCGTCTCGTTCCACGTCGGCCACGGCGAAATCGTCGGCCTCCTCGGCCCCAACGGAGCCGGCAAAACCACCACCATCAACATGATCCTCGGCGTGCTCGCGCCGGACTCCGGAACCATCCGCATCGAAGCCGTCGACCTCGCAGCGCATCGCGCCCGCGCGCTCGCCCGCACCAACTTCGCCGCCGTCTACGCTCCTCTGCCCGGCAATCTCACCGTCTTCCAGAACCTCCGCATTTTCGGCATGATCTACGGCGTCGAAAATCTCTCAAACCGAATCTCCTCCGCCCTCGACGAGTTCGACCTCCGCCGTTTCCGCGACGTCCGCTGCGGCGCCCTCTCCTCCGGCGAGCAGACCCGCGTCTGCCTCGCCAAGGCCATGCTGAACGATCCGCGCCTTCTGCTCCTCGACGAGCCCACCGCCTCCCTCGACCCCGCCTCCGCGCGCGACATCCGCACCCACATTCGCGATTTCGCCAGCCGCGGCGGCAGCGGCGTCCTCTGGACTTCCCACAACATGTACGAGACCGAAGCCGTCTGCGACCGTGTCCTCTTCCTCTCCCGCGGCAAAATCCTCCTCGCGGGCAGCCCGCGCGCGCTGCTCCGCGAGCATGGCATGGCCACGCTGGAAGACCTCTTCATCGCCGTCGCCCGCGAGCCTCTCACCCTGGAGGATCGCTGAATGCTCCCCTGGCGCCGCGTCTCCGCTATCGTCCTCCGCTACTTCTATCTCCTCCGCGGAAGTCCCGCCCGCGTGGTGCCGCTCTTCGCATGGGTCGGCATCGATATCGTCCTCTGGGGCTTCATCAGCCGCTATCTCAACTCCGTTTCTGGTTCCGGCCTGAACTTCATTCCTCGCCTCCTCGGCGCGGTCCTCCTCTGGGACTTCCTCATCCGCATCATGCAGGGCGTCACCATGGCGTTTTTCGAGGATGTCTGGTCGCGCAATTTTCTCAACATCTTCGCCACCCCGCTTTCCATCTCCGAATACCTCGGCGGTCTCGTGCTCACCAGCATCGCCACCAGCATCGTTGGCCTCGTGGCTATGCTCCTCCTCGCCACCGCCGTCTTCGGCCTTTCGTTCTTCGCCTACGGTGTGGCGCTGGTCCAGTTTCTTCTGGCGCTGTTCGTGTTCGGCATTGCGCTCGGCGTCTTCGCCTGCGGCTTCGTCCTCCGCCTCGGCCCCGCCGCCGAGTGGTTCATCTGGCCGATTCCCGCCCTGCTCTCGCCCTTCGCCGGCGTCTTCTACCCGCTTTCCACGCTGCCGCGATGGATGCGTGCCATCTCGGCGCTGCTGCCGCCCTCCTATGTCTTCGAAGGTGTCCGCCGCATCGCTGCCGGCCGCGCCGCCTCATCTGCGGCATCCGCCTGGGCCATCGCGTTCGCCGGTCTCTACCTGGTTCTCGCTTGCTGGTATTTCACGCGCATCTACCGCCACGCCGTCCGCACCGGCCTCATCGCCCGCTACAGCGCCGAAAGCCTGAGTTGAGCGGCCCTACTTTGCGTACGCGCTGCCCGGCTTCCACTGCGGCCGTTCGCTCGCATTCGCCAGCTCGACCACCAGCTTGTTGAAAAAGTCGTTGAACTTCGCCGCCGCTTCCGGGTCCCACGGCTGATTCAGATCATCCGCCGGACTGTGATACCGCTCCGCGTACCAGCGCCGGTACACCGCCTCCTCCGGGCTGCCCTTCTCGTATCCGAAAATGAACCCAGTCGCAGGCACGCCGATCTGCATGAAGCTGTAATGGTCGCTCCGCCGCAGCAGGTTGCGCTCCGGTTCCGGATCGGCCTGAATGCGTATCCCCATCGGCCCTGCAATCTTCCGCGCCGTCTCTCCCAGCGTCGATTCGTCCACCGCCAGCATAGTCAAAATCTTCAGCGGAAAAATCGGCCGGAGCTGGTCCAGGTTGATGTCCGCCACCATCTTCCCCGGCGCAATCGTCGGATGCGCCGTGAAGTATTTCGACCCCAGCAGTCCCTTCTCTTCTCCCGTGAACACGCAAAATAAAACCGACCGCTTCAACCGCGCCTTCGATTCGTCGAGCCGCTCCGCCATGTCGATCAGCGTAGCCACGTACGCCTCATCGTCGAACGCGCCGTTGTAGATCCGGTCGCCCTTCCACGGTTCGCCCAAACCGTAGCCGTCCAGGTGCGCCGAAACCACCACGTACTCATCGCGCAGCGCCGGGTCGGCCCCCGGCCGCACGGCCACGATGTTATCGGACTCCAGGTCGCCGCTCTCCTCTTTCATGCGGGCGCGGAGCGTGGCGTTCAGCGGAAAGCGCGGCAGCGGTTTTCCCGCCGCCTGCAAATCGAGCAGCTCGCTGTACGTATGTCCCGACCCGGCGAACAGCAGGTCCGCGTCGGCATGATTGAAGCGAAACGCCACCGGCCCGCCATTCGGAGGTGCCGCCGCCCCGCCGCGAATCGTCATCGTCACCGCGTACGCCACTGGCCACCGCGCCGGCTCCGGACCGCCCGCGCTGTCTACCGAGACTACGCCCGCAACGCCCGCCATCCGCGGCATCGCGCCGCGCGCGCCCGGCGCCGCCAGTTGCACCACGATCTTCCCTTCCAAACCGGCCGTCGAGGAATCCGATCCGCCGAACACCAACGGCGCCTCCAGCCTTTCCGGCAAACCCGCCCGCGCCGCCGTCGTAATCTGCCGCAGCCATTCCAGCTTCGTCACGCCCGATGGCCGCACCAGCTCGATACTCGATTCATCCGTCCGCAACCGGATCACGTGCAGCGGAACGGTCTGGTAATATCCGTGTTCGCCCGCCGGCATCAGCCCGCTCTTTTCGAACTGCTTCGCCACGTAAGCCGCGGCCCTTTGGTAAGCTTCGCTGCCGGTGTCGCGCCCCTGCATCTCATCGCTGCCCATGGCCGCCACGTGCGCCCACCACCGCCGCGTGGCATCGTTGGGTTCGGTGGCGCTCAACATACAGCAAACGGCAGCCAGGGCAATCGGGCGAAGCGTCATGATCCGCTCAGGTTAGCATGGGGGATCGAAATCCCCGCTTCAACCGATCTTTCGCGGCGGTTCCTGCGGCGACGTCCCTTCCGGATCGTTCACCTCCGCTCCCGCCGGTGCTTTCACCG
>DATJMP010000136.1:0-8849 GCA_035508655.1 Bryobacteraceae bacterium | reverse complement strand
TTCGGATTTACAAGGGGATGGACCCGCACCCTATCCCGAGCGACGTCGAAGACCGCCTCATGAAGGCGCTCGAAAAGAAGATGGCTGCCAAGCGATAAAGCAGCCTCCGATTCGCTTCCGCCTTCCTGCCCAAAGCACAGGTGCCAAGGTCCCACAGAGGTCCCTCGCATCCACACGGACTTGCTTTACTTTACTGCAATGGTCACCTGAGGCTGGCTCTGGCGTGCCGTGGCTGCGCTGCCGATCGCGACCGTCATCGCGATGGATGCCCCCGTTGGCACCGTAGGCGGCACGATGGCATTGATCTGCACCAAACCTTCCACGGCCCCAGGCGCCGTTCCCGCGTAGCTGACCACGGCCGGTTGCCCTGCAATAGTGACTCGTACCGTGTCATCCGCCATCGTTACCGCGCCGGTTGCGACCTGCCCGTCCGCCGTGGCCGGCGAGGCCGCTGAATCCCCGTTCAGAAACCCCAAACCCGTAGCGTAGATGGAAATCGTCGATCCTCGCGGTGCCGCGGCTTTCGCCGAATTAATGGTGTACGAGCCCGTGGTGTTGTCGAAATTCAGTACTGCGCCCTGTCCCTGCCCCAATCCCCCAAAGGTGAACACGCCCGGATCTTCCGGAATCACAACCAGCGGGAACGGCGCTGTGGATGAAGATCCGTTTGTCACCGTCACGAATGCATTGGGAGCCGCCGATCCAATGGCCGCGGCCAGTTCCACTGGAACGATGCAGTTGATCTGGTTGCTCGAAGTCACGATCAGCGGCGCCGCCAGCGTTGTGGCGGGACTCCCGTACGAGAAGATCACCTGAATCCCGTTCGTGCTGGTCGGGTAGGTGGATGGCGTTCCGGACGGAGTGGTTGTGGTAACCGTCGACGGCCCCAAATTCTGTCCGAATAGGGAGACGATTTCCCGCGGCGACACGGCCGTCGCTCCCTGCGGCACCGGATTGGCGTTGGTCCCAGTCTGCACCGCCGACGGCAGGAAACTGGCGCTGTTCACCACGGATGAGATGGAGGGCTGTGTCGGACTGGTGATGGTCAGCGTTGTCGTGGCAGGTGGCTGCGATGGATTATTGGGCGGCGCCGGGTTGATCACGGAGAGGGTCCAGAGGATCGGATATACCACGCCAACCTGGGGTGCCAGGTAAGCCGCTTTGATGGTCGCCTGCAGAACCTGCCGGCTGAGCAGAACTGACGGCAGCGTGATCGCCGGATTCGACCCCTGCTGAATGGTCACGACCGACGTGCTGAAGAAATTGTCTCCGTAGATCGTGATCACCGGGTCCACCACCGGTCCGGCAATCATGCTGGCCGGAAACACGGGCATGCTCGCGTTCAGCGTCGGGGGCCCGGCCGATACCACCAGATTCACCCCTACAGTCGCCGATCCGTTTGCCGCATTGGTGGCGGCCACCGCAACCGAGCCGGCGTAGCTCCCGGGATTGAGCGAGCTCAGCGTTGACATATCCAGGGTGACGTAAATCGGTACATATGATCCCGAGAGCGCCACCCCGCTGGTCTGGGTGTTAGCAAGCTGGCCCGAGCCGTTTACGCGCAGCCACCCGGTGCCCGAACTGCTGCTGGAACCGCTCTTCCCCGTTCCGGTTGAGCCGGCCGCGGTGACGTTGAAAGGAATAATGTCCCCATTCGAAGCCACGTCGAGTTCCGAAGATGCCGGCGAGGGCGCTCCCGATCCGGTGGTGTATGTGAAAGTCAGCGTCGGCGACGTCGACCCCGTTCCCGCGGGGCTGTAGTTGGACGACGATGACGTCACTATCAACGTCGAGGGAGGGTTCGAAATGGCCAACGTCACTCCGACCACCGCCGGATTGCTGCCGGCCGGCGTGGTGTTGATCGTGATGGTTCCCGTATAACTGCCGGGAGTCAGGCTGGTCGGGTTGACGGTTACGGTCATGGCCAGCGGAGAATGACCGGACGCCGGAGTCACCGTAAGCCATCCCTGCGGCGACGACGCCACCGTCACCGTCATCGCCAAGCTGCTGAGCGACGCCGGCAGCGTAGCCGTTAGTTTGGCCGCCGACGGCAGAGTGGCACTATTGACCTGATAATTGAACGTGAGCGAGCTCGGCGTAACCGTGGGCCCCACCGACTGTCCATAGGCCAGCCCCGCAAAGGCGACGAGCGGCATCAGACGCTTCATACCCCCTATATCGGCGCAAGCCCGGCTCCGCATTAGAGCGAAGGAGCTACAGGGACCGTCCAGCGCGACATCATGGGCCGATCTCCGGAAAAGGACTGCTGGTTCGCTACCCCTCCGGACACCCGGAAGCCACTCGTCCTGCTGCAAACTAACAGTATGGGGCTGGATAACTTACGCATCGTGCTGGTGGCGCCGCGCAACCCTCTGAATATCGGCGCGGCCGCGCGCGCCATGGCTAACTTCGGGTTTTCCCGGCTGCGTGTGGTGAATCCCTACGAGGTGGCTTTCCGCGAGGCGCGCTCCGCAGTCGGCGCCGCTCCCCTGCTCGCTTCTGCGGAGGAGTTCTCCCGGCTGGCCGATGCCGTAGCCGATTGTCACCTGGTGGTTGGCACAACCTCGGTTGGCCATCGCGAATTGCGCCATCCGCTCCGCCGCCTGGAATCGGCCACCCCTCTTCTGCTCGACGCGCTGCGGGACCAACCGGCGGCCTTGCTCTTCGGCTCGGAAAAGTTCGGCCTATCCAATGACGACTTGAGCTATTGCCACTGGCTCCTCCGCATCGCGACCGCCTCCGCGGACCTCTCCATGAATCTGGGCCAGGCCGTTGCGGTCTGCCTCTACGAACTCACGCGCGATTCCGCCGCCGCCTCGTCCGAACTCCGGCCACAGAAGCCTGCCACTGCCGGAGAATTGGAGCAGATCGCTTCCCTGCTCCTCGAGTCTCTCGATCGCAGCGGTTACGTGAACCCTGTGACCGCCGAATCCACCGCGGAGAAGGTCCGGCGCCTGGTGTTCCGTCTCCGCTTCTCTGCCCACGATTCCCCGGTCGTCCTCGGCATGCTCCGCCAGATTCTGTGGAAGGTAGGACAGTAGGTGGCACTCCGTTTGCAACATCACGAATAGAGGAAGCCATGAGGAATGTGAAGAAATTGCTCGGTACGGCGGTGGTCTCAGCAGGTCTGCTGGCAAGTACTCCTTCGCCGGCAATGGCTTACCACCATTATCAAACGCAATCCGAATACGTCCGGCACAAGCGTCACATGAAGACCTTGAAGCGGGTCGGAATCGGCACGGCCGGCGGCGCCGTGGTGGGCGGCCTGATTGGAGGCGGCGCTGGGGCAGCCATTGGCGCTGTGGCGGGCGGCGGGGGCGGCTATCTCTATGACCGCCACGAGAAACACCACGGCCACTATTGAGACGAATTAGCTGAAGTTTCAGCGGACTGGCGCCCGATGCCGGAGGGGCCGTAAGTTGCATGGGGGCTCAAACTGCCGCTGCAAGAGTCCGCGGAACTTCAGCCCTACCCATAACTTCGGGTCTTACCCTGCCTACTCGAACCCCAGTCGCCACCTGAGCTTCCCCGCGTCAAACCAGGAGACCTCCCGGCCGAACCAGCGCGTTGCGGAACCGGCGGCTCGACGGCCGTTGGCGGCAAGAATAAACGCGCACGGTCCCTCCCCGAATTCGTTCAGCCTTCCGGAAATCCACGAACCGGATGGCAGCGGTTCCGCCAGCACAACCGGTTCATTCGGAAAGGCCGCCAGACGCGCTCCGAATTCTGCGTCGTTCTGTTCGGCCGGTTCCGGCAGGCCGAATGCCCGGCGGTAGCGCGCCGCCGCTTCTTTCAGGCTGCGTACGGCAACCACTACTCGGGCCACGCCGGAAAAATCTGTGATCAGCGGCTTCCCGTTGATGAAAGCACGCCGGTTGCGATCCGTCAGGTCGTGGATGAGAAACGGGAAGAATGTCCCTCTCGTCTCCGCGCCCAAATCCACGGTCTCCCATTCCAGTTGCACTCCGTCCGGCCGCTTGCGCCCGGCGCGCACTGGCGCGGAAAGCTCTAGTCCCGCGCCGCGGAACCGGGCGATTTCAGCACCCAGATCCGCCGCCCGCAGCGCCCAGGCGGCGGGCATGCCCGCCGTTTTCAAAAACCGCGCCCATTCGTGCTTCTCTACTGCCTCCGGTTTTGCGCCATGTTGCAGCGCAATTGCCTCCAGGTACGACCCGTCCGGAAAACTGGCCGCTGCCATTTCCGTCACTGAGTTTCCGTGCGCCCCGCCGAACACCGTCGGAATCCCGACCGCCCGCAAACCCGCCTGCAGCGTTCTCAGGTCCCGGCCCGCAATGGTGACGTGGTCGATCTGCAAATTCGCGCTACTCAGAGGCTGCCCGGCTAACGCGGTCAGCAAGACGATGGGAATGAGACGCATGCTTCCGATTGTACGCATACCCGACGCGCACCAGCAGCAGCCCGAAAACCAGCACAGCGTAAAGGAAAGGCAGCCGGATATCCGATTTCACCAGCCAGAAGTAATGCGCCACCGCCGCAATCCCGGTGAAATAGATGAGCCGGTGCAGGCGCTGCCACCGCTTCCCGCCCAGCCTCCGCACCCAGCCTTTGGTCGAAGTCAGAGCCAACGGCGCCATTGCCGCCAGACCGGCAAAGCCGGCGGTGATGAACGGCCGCTTGCCCACGTCTTTGACGATCTCTGTGAAGTCGAACAGCTTGTCGAAGTACAGGTACACAAGGAAATGCAGGCAGCCGTAAAAAAATGCGAAAAGGCCCAACATCCGGCGAAAGCGGATCAGATCGGAGAGCCTCGGAAGTTTGCGCAGCGGCGTGACGGCAAGCGTGGCCACAATCAGGCGGATCGTCCAGTCGCCTGTGAAATGTTGCAGCGTTTCGAGTGGGTTCGGCCCTAAGTCCTGTTGATAAAATCGCCATGCCAGGAAGCCGAACGGCGCGGAGCAGGCCAGGAACAGGATCAGTCTCGTCCAGCGGCTTCGCAGCATCAATAGTTTTTCTTAAGGTCCATGCCGGTGTAGAGGCTTGCCACCTGTTCCCCGTATCCGTTGAACATCTGCGTTGGATGGTTGCGGAAGAGCGACGGCAGCCGCTGCTCCATCTTCTGGCTCCAGCGCGGATGGTCCACTTGTGGGTTAACGTTGGAATAGAAGCCGTATTCGTGCGCGTTGGAAAGGTTCCACGTTGTCGGCGGCATACTCCCTACGAGTTTGATCTTCACCAGCGATTTGATGCTCTTGAATCCATACTTCCACGGCACCACGAGCCTCACCGGGGCTCCATCCTGCGGCGGCAGAGTCTCTCCGTACATTCCGACGGCCAGCATCGCCAGCGGATGCATCGCTTCGTCCAGCCTCAACCCTTCCACGTAGGGAAACTCGATCCCCGCCCGCATCGGGGTCGCCAGCGGCATCTGCTTCAAATCCCAGTAGCTTTGGAACGCAACGAATTTCGCCTTCGGCGCCGGTTCTACCTGCTTGAGCAGTGCATTCAGAGAAAACCCGATCCACGGCACCACAATCGACCATGCCTCCACGCAACGATGCCGGTAAATCCGTTCTTCCAGGGGCGCCAGCTTGAGGATTTCTTCCATGCCGAACTTGCGCGGTTTTGCACATTCCCCTTCCACCGAGACCATCCACGGCGAGGTCTTGAAGTTCTGCGCATTACGTGATGGCTCGCCTTTGTCGGTGCCGAATTCGTAGAAGTTGTTGTAGCGTTCCACCACATTTGGCGAAGTAACCGGCTCGGTAGTGCTGAAAGGGCTCTTCACCGCCACTGCCAGCTTGCTGGTGGTGCCCCTCGCCAGCCTGGTCGCCAACAGCGCCGCTGGAGCTGCCGCCAGGAAGCGCCGCCGGTTCACATATATGGACTTTGGCGTGATATCGGAATGTCGCAGGTCCCCGGATTTTCGGATCAGCATCGTGCTATTTATTCTACGTCGCACCGCCTGAACAGGTTGTTGAATCTTCCTCCGAATTTCGGTAGTCTATATAGATCAATCTCTATCGAAATTAGGGGGATCAATGCCGACCCGTGAAGAACTGGAGCTTCAGCACGATCACACCGTTCGTGAGGAAATCGAAACCTTCCGCCAGCGCGCGCAGATGTTTCTCGCCGGCGAAATCACGGAAGACCAGTTTCGGCCGTTCCGTCTCAAGCACGGCATCTACGGCCAACGTCAATCGGGCGTTCAGATGGTGCGTTGCAAGATTCCCGCTGGCCTTGCAACGGCCCGCCAGTTCGAGCAGTTCGCCCGCGTTGCCGACGAATTCGGCGGAGGGCGCGGCCACCTCACCACCCGGCAGAATATTCAATACCACTTCGTTCCCCTGGCCCGCGTTTCCGATCTCATGCACATGCTCGCGGATGCTGGTCTGACTAATCGCGAAGCCTGCTACAACACCGTGCGCAACGTCACCGCCTGCCCCTGGGCCGGTATCTCGGCTGATGAAGTTTTCGACATTCGTCCTTACGCGCAACGCCTGGCCTACACGCTTCTGCGCAAGGACCTCACCGGCAATCTGCCGCGCAAATTCAAGATCACTTTCGACGGCTGTGCTTCCGGCAACTGCACCGAATCCGCCATTAACGACGTCGGCCTGAAGGCAGTCATCCGCGACGGCAAGCGCGGCTTCCGCATGACCATCGCGGGCGGTCTCGGCCCCCTTCCCACGGAAGCTCAACTGTTGGACGAATTCGTTCCCGAGGAGCGCCTGGTCAATCGCGTCGAAGCAGTGATCCGCGTCTTCAACCAGTACGGCAATCGCAAGGATAAGAACAAGGCGCGCATGAAATTCGTCCTGCGCGAACGCGGCTTGGCCTGGATGCGCGAGCAGATCGAGAAGGAATACGCCGACATTCTCGCCAATGGCGGTATTCCGTGGCCGGACATGGTGCCGGAGGGCTTCGGCGGTTATCAGTCTCATCCCCAGCCGCTCGGCACCGGCGACCTGCTTCCCGTGGTCGGATCCAAGCATTCGCACACCCCCGAATACGATGCCTGGCTCGAAACAAACGTCCGCCAGCAGAAACAGACTGGATACGCCGCCGTCACGATTCGAGTCGACCAAGGCAACCTGACTGCCGACCAGTTCCGCGGCGTTGCCCGTCTGGCCGCGTCCGCCTGCGACGGCCTTGTCCGCATCATGGTCCAGCAGAATCTGCTTCTGGCCTTCATCCCGCTCGCCCGTCTGCCGCGGGTCCATGCGGCGCTGGTCGAGCTTGGCCTCGGAGCATCCGGAGCGAACCAGATTGACGACGTCGTTACCTGCCCGGGCGCCTACTCCTGCAACCTGGCCCTCACCAAGACCATGAATCTTGGGCCCGCCCTGCAGGACGTGCTAAGCCGCTACGACGATCCGCAGATCAAGCAGATGGCGATCAAAGCCAGCGGCTGCCCCAACGCGTGCGGCCACCATTGGATCGGCGACATCGGCTTTTACGGCAATGCCCGCAAGATCGATGGCAAGGAAGTGCCGTACTACCAGATGCTGCTCGGCGGCGGTCCCGACGAAGAGGGCATCTTGCGTTTCGGCCTGGCCGTGCAATCCGTTCCTGCTCGCCTTGCACCCGCTGCAGTCGTCCGCGTGCTCGATCATTTCCTTGCCCATCGCCAGCAGGGAGAAAGCTTCCGCCAGTACGTGCTGCGCTTCAAAATCGAGACCTTCCGTGAGATGACCCGGGAATTCGCCAAGCCCGCCGAACTATTCCCGGAAATCTACCAGGACTGGGGCGACGAGCAGGCCTTCTCGCTGCAACTGGGCCGCGGCGAATGCGCGGCGTGAGCGATTCCGGCGCCAAACGGCTTTCGAACTTTCTGCGCCTCCGCACCTCGGCGTCACAAGGTGTCTCGCCCTGTTATCCTGCGAATACATGCCCACCATTCGACGTGTCCTCATCAGTGTCACCGATAAAACCGGCATCATCGATTTCGCACGCGGCCTGACGGAACTCGGCGCAGAGATCATTTCCACCGGCGGAACCGCCCGCATGATTCGTGAGAGCGGCGTGCCCGTGCAGGATGTCGCCGCTGTCACCGCCTTCCCCGAAATGCTCGATGGCCGCGTCAAGACGCTGCACCCTGCAATTGCCGCGGGCATTCTGGCCATTCGCGGCCGCTCCGAACATATGCAGGCCATCGCCGCGCAGGGGATTGCGCCCATCGACATGGTCGTCGTCAATCTGTATCGATTCGAAGAAGTGGCGGCCAAACCCGGGGCGCGGCTTGAGGAACTCATCGAGAACATCGACATCGGCGGCCCCACCATGATTCGCGCCGCCGCCAAAAATCATCAGGATGTCGCCGTCGTTGTTTCCCCGGCCGATTACGCCGCCATTCTGGATGAGCTGCGAAACTCCGCCGGCTCGCTTTCCAACGAAACCAAATGGGCGCTGGCCAAGAAGGCCTTCCGTGCCACCGCCGATTACGATTCCGCCATCAGCGCCCGCCTCGCCCAGGTGGGCGCCGAGGCCAATTCGCTTCCCGCCGAACTGTCCCTGCGGGGGCCCAAGCTGATGGATCTGCGCTACGGCGAGAACCCGCATCAATCGGCCGCGCTCTACGGCAGGCAAGGCGCGGGAGTGGCCGGCGGCAAGCAGCTACAGGGCAAGGAGCTCTCTTATAACAACCTGGTGGACCTCGACGCCGCCTGGCAGCTCGCCTGCGAATTTTCCGGCCCCGCCGTCGCCATCATCAAACACACTAACCCATGTGGCTGCGCCGAGCAGGAGACGCTCGTAGAAGCCTGGCACAAGGCCCTGGAGTGCGACCCGGTCTCGGCTTACGGCGGCGTGGTCGCCATCAACCGCACGCTGGACGAAGACACGGCGCGCGAAATTTCGAAGCTCTTCGTAGAAGCAATCGCCGCGCCGGC
>DATJMP010000135.1:0-4092 GCA_035508655.1 Bryobacteraceae bacterium | reverse complement strand
GAATTTGAAACCGGTGGCGCAGGCCTGCCCGCAATGTGGGTCGCCTTACGTAGTCGAGCGCGCGGTGGAGGGTGGTCTTTTCCTGGTCTGCCCGAATAACAAAGAGATGATGCCGCGCCGGCGTCCGCGCAAGGGGCAGAAAGTCGAGGAGCCGCAGAATGCGATCGCGTGCGGATACTCCAAGCGCATTGGCGACGCGCCGGCGCCGGCGCCCACACCCGTGCCGGCGGCGGCGACCCACGGACCGGTCGTCGAAGAAGCCCAACCGGTGGGGTGAAGAGACCGCCGGAGATCGATGCGCCGTTAAACTGCAGCCGCCGGACCTGAGGATCCGCTGTGCGCCGGCCGATCCTGTCATTATCGAATTTCGATAGCCGTTGACCGCCGGCGTTGCGCCGTGCCATTATCGAATTTCGATTACTGAATTCCCAGTCCTGGCACTTCGTAGCGCCTATATCTAGGAGCAAAATACGTGCCGCAGATTGGCACCTTCACCATGTTCGAGATGCCCACCGGCAGCTACGACAAGGGACTGGGCGTCGGCAAGGTTTGGTACCGGCTCCCGCTGTGGCTGCAGAAGAATATCGGACCGTGGCTGCTGGATGGCGGCGCGGGCGAGACGGTGGTTCCGCAGGTCCAGTATCGAGACTTTCCCTACGGGGATTCCTGCTCAAGTACACCTTCCCGGGCGACCGGCTGGAGTCGGGGGGCGAGGTTTTCTCGCACGGCAAGGAGGGGTTTGCCGCGGCGCAAACTCAGGCTTCCACCCTGATCGATCTGGGTGGCTATTACCACTTCAGGCACAATCCCAACGAAAAGTTTTTGTTTTGCTATGAGCCTTCGGTGGCCGGACAAACCGAGAACTACGCCTACGCGGGCATGTACTGGACCTGGGGCAAGGATGACAAGGCGGCCGCTGCGCCTGCGTTCCTGTGGGACGGAGCCAGGCCGGGCGGTTCGCGGTAGAGCAGCACGAAGGCATCGTCGCTGCAGAGGAGCGAAAGCCATGGAGTGGACCACACGGGAGATCTGGACCCTGATTCACGGTATGGGCTTCGGCGGCCTGTTTCTGCTGGCCTGCGGCGGAGCCATCGTCGATCTGTGGCGGCGGTACGCGCCGGCAGCCCCGGGACCCGTGACCCGCGGGGATGAGCGGTTCCTGCGGGTGTATCTCGTTGCGCTCGCCGCGCTTGCGTGGCTCGCCGTGCTCACCGGGACGTATAAAGTTTACCCGTGGTATCGGGCTACGCCCCCGGCAGGGACCACGGACCTGTCGGCTTATCCGCAGCAGCTGCTGATGGCGAAGCCGGCTACGGCGGGCTGGCATTTGCTCGGCATGGAATGGAAAGAGCATGTCGCCTGGCTGGCGCCGATCGCGATCACCATGGCGGCGGCGGTTTTCTTCCGTTACGGACGGGGCCTGAAGAAGGAGCCGGCGCTGCGCAACGCGGTGCTGGGGTTTGTCTGGGTGTCTCTGTTGGCCGCCGGCGTGGCAGGATTCTTTGGGGCGGAGATCGACGATCGCGCGCCGGTGAAAGGCGGAGCCACCGTCCGGCTGATGCATGGAGGCGAGTGATGAACGCGCAGAACAACCCGATACCCACAATCGCGGAGCAGAACAGGGAAGCGAAACCGAACGGCGGGGGTGCGGCGGCTCTGCTCGCGGCGGGGATTGGCTCGTTTGGGCTGGCGGTTTTGGCCATCCTTGTCGACCAGGTCGGCGCGCTGAAAAACGCGATGATTTTCTTCAGGCCGACGGGACCTCTCTCCGGCGTGACGACCATTGCGGTGTTGATCTGGCTGGCTGTATGGGCGATTCTGGAATGGCGCTGGCGGAAGAAGACGATCCGGATGGGAGGGATTGCGGCGGCATCTCTGGTGCTGCTGGTTCTGGCGCTGTTGCTGACGTTTCCTCCGCTGGCGGATCTTTTCTAGTTGGCACTATTAGCCTTGAAAGGCATGGCAGAAAAGCAAAAGAGCAGTGTGCGCGCGCAGGAACTCTTCATCGGGCTGGTGCGCCTGCATGTGCTGCACCATGCCGCGGAAGAGCCGATTTTCGGCCTCGGCATCATCCAGGAACTTGGCCGGCACGGGTATCGGATCGGGCCCGGAACGGTGTATCCCCTGCTGCACAGCATGGAGAGGCGGGGATGGCTGCAATCGAAGAACGGACTGGTGAATGGGCACCGCCGGAAGGTTTATGCGGCCACGCGAGCGGGGCGGCGTGCGCTCGCAAAGGCGCGGGAACAAGTGCGCGAGCTCTTTGAAGAGATGTGCGAGGGAGAGTAGAAGGAAGGAAGAAGCAGGAAGGAAGAAGCAGGAAGCCATACATGTCCCGGCAACCCGAGAGACTCCGGATTCGGCTCCGGGTCACGAAAAGTGCAGGTCACGAAAAGAAAGGACCCGCCGGAGCGGGTCCTTTTGCTGTCATGCGGTTCTGATTACGGAACGTAGTAGCGGAATGAGGTGAAGACCATGTTGTCGTCACCGTGCGCTCCGCCATCCGGATTCAGGATGCCGCCATTGCCGGACCAGAGGTCGCGCCGAATGAGGCTGTACTGAATACCCTGACGCAGCCGGCCCTTCGGCCCGCTGTAGAAGTTGTACCAATAACCAGCCGTGAACTCCTGCACATCTTTGTTGTTGCCCTTGCAACCGTTGGTCGAGTTGCCGGGCGTGGTGGGATCGCTGCCTGGAAATGAGGATGTCGACGCGGGCTCGATCAGGCATCCGGACATATCGGCGGTATAGGCGCCGTAGCCGACTTCCTTACCCCCGCTGGTCGCGAAGTCGCGGCCAATGTAATCCCCGCCGTAGTTGAAGTACATCATCAGACGCTTGGTGGGATTCAACTCCACCGTGCTCAGCGCCGAGAAGCCGTGCAGCGGAGAGAGCGTGCCGTCCGGGCGGATGGTCACGTCGGCGATGGTCGAGGAGCCATAACGGCCCACGCCTTCGCCGTACAGGCCTTTTAGACCGATCGTGACCTTCTTGTCGAAGAGCGGGCCGCGGAAACCCCCGCCCACACCTCCGCCGACCACCGTGTTGTTGTAAGGCGTGCCCGTCGTCGGATAGATGCGGTCACGGAAGGTGCGCTGGATGCCGAACAGTTCCCAGTGGCCCCAGCCGGGCTCGACCGCGATCTTGGCGACCAGGTCAGGAGCGTAGTTGAAGGAGTAGTTCGCGTTTGGGTTGTAATGGCCGCCGCCGGCACCACCGGAGCCAATCAGCAGGTTGGTTGGCAGATTCTGGCCCGCCGGGTTCAGCGTTTCGGCGTTTTCAACGGAAATGCCCGCGAAGAACTTGTTGCCAAAATCCTTCGTGACGCGGAAGCTGTACTGCCGTGTCCACACGAAACCGGCTTCGTACTGCGCGTCGATCGTCGCCGGCAAAATTTCGGTTCCGCGCTCCAGTCCCCTGGTGGTCTCGGCCGCGAGGTCCCAGCCCGTGCCGCCGGAGAAATCCCAGCCGTTGTTCATTCTGGCTTCGCCGTAGATGGCCCGTTGCCGCAGCGTGTAGCTGTTCGATTGGTTGTTATTCGAGTCCACGCCGGCGGTCAGCCAGTCCGCCTCCCAATGGCCGATCAGAGTCATATTGTCGAGCTTGCCGGTGGCTGTCAGGGCGATGCGCGACTGACGGCCGGTGCCGTAGAACTCGCTCAGGTTATAGGCTTCCGAATGCTGGAGCGGAATGCCCGTAAATGCGGTGTTGATGCCTGAAGCTGCAGCCGCAGTGCGGTCCACAGTTTCGGCCGCGACGAAGCTGCCCGCGGGCGAGATGGTGATGCCCTTGTAGTGCACGTCGTTCGGGCTCTCGATCTCCCTCTTCACCTCATCAGTCTGCTTCTGCACGGAGGTCGCCAGCGCGCTGTTGCTGGACTTGAGGTCATCGACCGAGGTCTGCAGGCTGGTGACGGCCGCGCTGTTCGAGTTCAGCGTCTGCTGCTCCTGGTTGGCGGCAGCCTGGGCGGCCTGGGCGGCCTGCTGCGCCTGCTGTGCGGCCTGCTGGGCCTGCTGCAGCTGGGCATCGCGATCGGAGAGCTGCTGCTTCAGTGAGTCGATCTCACCACGCTGCGAGTCCATCTGACTCTTC
>DATJMP010000134.1:0-2707 GCA_035508655.1 Bryobacteraceae bacterium | reverse complement strand
ATGAATTGTGAGCCGACTATAGCGCTCTTTCGTGCCGTTGTTGTTCGACCCAGTCCAGATCGGTCGCGGGTAGCAACGTAGGAAGCGGGCGCGCGCTGCCGGCTTGAAACGTACCGCGGTGTGGTCTACCGGAGGCATTCGTGCGGCACGCTCCCAGGACGGTCTTTGTGACCGCGGGATTTCGTTTCCCGACGAAGCGCTCCCTGTGGTCGCGGCTCAGTAGGGATACGGTTGACGGATCGCGACACAGCGGGGACCGCTTGCTTGCCGACGATTACATTGTGAGGACGGCGCGGAAGCGGGGCTTGCCCTCCGCGACACGCTCGTAGGCCTTGGGCGCATCTGTTAGCGGATAAGTCTCGACAATCGTTTTGACTTTTCCTTGCGCGACAAAATCGAGGGCTTCATATAGAAATTCAGGGCTGTTTTGCTGGCTGCCGATGATCCGAATGCGCTTCATAATAAGGTCGCCCAGAGAAATCGCGAGCGGCTCGACGTCCGCGCCCATAGTGACGAGGCGGCCGTCCGGCCGTAGTCCCTGAATGCTGTCAACCATCGATTTGGTGGAATTGGACGTACTGAGGATCACATCGGCGCCGCCGGCTGCGGCGAGGCTTTTTCCGTCGCGGACAATTTCATCCGCGCCGAGATCGCGAATCATCTTGTCCTTATCGGGGGAGTGCGAAACCGCGATGGTTTCGAAGCCGGCGGCCTTCGCATATTGAACCGCGAGGTGGCCAAGGCCGCCGATGCCGAGCACGGCGACACGCTCGTGGGGCTGCGGATCGGCCCAGCGGAGGCCGCTATAGACTGTATAACCCGCGCAGAAGATCGGGGCTGCCTGCTCGTAGGAGACCTTCTCGGGGATGAGATAGGTGGCGCCGGCATTCATCAGCATGTATTCCGCGTGGCCGCCCGGCACATCGACCCCTGTGGCCTTCATAAAAGGACAGAACATCCTGCGGCCGCGCTGGCACCATTCGCAGCGGCCACAGGTGGACTGAATCCATGCCGAACCCACGCGGTCACCCACCTTTCGCGTGGTTACGTCGGAAGCCACGGCAACGATCTCGCCCACCGGCTCGTGGCCCAGGATGCGGGGAAACGCTCCGGGAAAGTGTCCGAGGGTTTGATGTACGTCGGTGTAGCAGATGCCGCTGGCGTGCATTTTCACGAGCACTTGATTGGATCCGGGTTGCGGTTGCGGAACGTCGTTGATCCGCCAGGCACTACTCACGGCTGGAACTACCGCAGCTTTCATAGGCGTCCTCCTGGCGATTGGATGCGAGCGGCGCTACGTTTGGTGCAGCGCGGTTACCGGCCGGCGAGCCTATCGGTGCGGATCTTCGCGATTCGGGAGTTTTGCCCGGGCGGCGCGCAGGGCGTCGAGGATTTTGGCGTAGGTGTCGGGGTCGCCTCCGTTGTCCAGGGACCAGAGGGCCTGGCCGACGGGCGTTCCTCCGTATTGGTTCTTTTGTTCGAGCGGAGGGTTGTGGCGGAGGAGGAGTTGGACGGTCGAGAGCTGGCCTCCGATGATCGCCCAGTGGAGGGCGGTCTGGCCGTCGAAGCGATGGGCGGTGAGGTCGCCGCCGTTTTCGAGGAGGAACTCGACGACGTTGTTGCGGCCGTATTCGCAGGCCCAGAAGAGAGAGTCGCGCCTCTCTTCGGCGGAGGCGTGTGAGAAAAGTTGGCGGACGGCTTCGAGGCGGCCGATGCCGGCGGCGGCGGCGAGGTTGATGTGCGCGCCGCGGTCGGCGAGGAATTGGGCGGCTTGCGGCCGGCCGTTGGCGAGGCAGGCGGTGATGAGCGACGGCTTTTCGAGCGAGGCTCCGCGATCGATGAGTTGCTGCATGAGCTGGGGCTGCACTCCGGCTCGCGCGGGGTGGATGCTGGTGGCGGCCAGTTCGAGTGTGGCGCAGCCTCCGCCATAGACGCCGGCGGCGGCGTTGACGTCGGCGCCGGCATCGAGAAGAAGCGCGGCGATTGCGACGATGTTGGGCGGAGTTTTCTGGCGGTATTGCTCGACGCCGTTGGCCGCGGTGTAGTTGAGGAGGGTGCAGGCGTGGCGGCGGGTGGAGCGGGCGTGGACGAGTTGGGGATCGGCGGCGAGCAGGTTGCGGAGGGCGGCGATGTTGCCTTCGACAATGGCGTCGGCGGCGGCTTCGAATCGCGAGACCGGAGAGTTGCGCGCGAGGGCCTGGATGTGGCGGGAGAACTTCGGCCAGCTTTCGAAGCCGTAGGTGCGGGCAAGGGCGAATTGCGCTTTGGCAAGGGTGGGATGGGCGCCGGATTTCACCATTCCCTTGGCGATTTTCTTGAAATTTTCGAGGTTGGGACGCTCGGGAAGCGGCTGAGCGTCGTGCGGTTCGGGCGACATACGAATCTCCTTTCATGGCTCGCCTGGAGTCCGCACTAAGTCAGGCTGAAAGAAGGTTCGCTACCTTCGAATGTTCATCGGGTGGGCATGGCCCTTTCCGCGGACTGGATGCGTCCCTAACGCTGCGATGAGTATATCAAATCGGTAGAATGGGGCCGGATGCCGGAGGGTCGTGAGGACGAATGGTTGTGGGGCTGGGACGCGACGCCCGGCATCGTATCGGTGTGGGCGGATACGGACGGGCACGCGACGGTGTGGCGGCGGGTGAACGGCGCGCTGGTGCGGGAGCAGGAGCGATTCCGCCCGTGGGTGCTGGTGGACCGGCCGGTC
>DATJMP010000133.1:0-4167 GCA_035508655.1 Bryobacteraceae bacterium | reverse complement strand
GGACCCTGCCGTTTTGCCTGGGCTGGATTTCACTCATTCACGAGGGGCGTAGCCCGTCTATTTCCCCGGATAGGCCGTCATGAGGGCGAGCGCGAAGGCTGCTGCACTGACGGTGGAGAGGAAGTTCACGGCGTCGTTATTGAGCAGGCCACCCTCCTCGAAGGTTGCGCCGAGCAGGCTGTCAAAGAAGAGGCCGAAGACGGCGCTTCCGGTTGCGATCCAGAACATGGCGAGGTCACCGCGGACGGACTGGGTTCCGGCCGCGGCTACGGCGGCTCCGGCTAGCGCGCCGGCGAGGGTGCCGGAGAGGGTGACTGCGCCGTTGCGGCCGGGCTCGACGACGCGCAAGGATGTGATCATGCGTGGGCGGCCGCCGATGACCTGGCCGACCTCTGAGGAGACAGTATCTGCGGCCGCCTCGGCCATGGCGGCAAGGGCCACGGCGAACAGGGGCATGGGCACGGAGGGGGTGTGGGTGAGCCAGTGGTGCTGCGCAAACCAGGACTGCGCAAACTCGCTGGACGCGAGGGCCGCAAAGCCAAGGTTGGCGGCTACCTGGGAGGCGGTGCGCCCGTGGCGCTTCTCGGCGGTGCCGAGACGCTCTTTTTCGTGCCTGCCAATGCGGGTGGCCGTGAAAGCTAGCAGAGAGACGGCCAGGACCGGGATGAGCGCCGAATGCATGGGATCGTAGGGGAAGAAGATGGTGGAGAACATGAGGTTGGCGGTGATGGCGGAGCCGGTGGCCGCGGCGGCCGGAGTGGCGGCGCGCAGCTTCCAGGTGACGAGACCCAGAACTGAGCTGAGACCGAGCGTCCAGATGACGACGTTGGGCGCCTGCGTGGCCCAGGTATGGGTTTGCAGCACCACGTCGGCGGCCACAAAGGGCAGCACGGCCAGCAGCACACACTTCGATTGCCAGTCGAGATTCATGCGGGTCAAGCTTCATCGTAATCTGTGAGTGGCGGGCGGGGGTGCAATTGCGCCGCTGGCGGGCGCGCGGCCATGCGCCTGATGGACTTCGGCAACGGTGCCGAGAGTTCCGTCGATGCGTCTAAGGCATATCGGCGAGTGCAGCGGGCGTGCGCAGCGATGGCGGCGAGGCGGAGGTTTTTCGCCCATCCGCCTGATTTACAATCAGCAGGTAACAGGAAAGATATTGGATGAGGCTTCTTTCAACGAATCAAGGCCAGGCGCGCGTGCGTCTGGTTCAGGCGGGTGTGGCCCTTGTGTCCGCAGCCCTGATTGCCGGTTGCGGAAATAATTTTCGTCCGGTGGTGACGCCGGTTACTCCTTCCGGCCCTGCCGCGCAGCCGATCTCCTACGCGGTGGTGGTTTCGGCTCCTTCGCCGACGGCGGGCGTGGCCACGATCATCGACTACTCGGGTGACACGGTGATGGCGCAGGCGCCCATCGGCCCGGGCCCCAGTGCATTTACCATCGACGAACTTGGCGCCAATGGCTACACGGTGAACAGCGACGGGACGCTGACCAATTTTCCTATTTCGACAACTTTGCAGCAGAAGCAAATTACGTATTCGACGCTGCCCACGACGGCGAAGCCGGTGAACCTTATGGCGCCGTCATCGGGATTGTGGGCCACGGACCTGACCGGGAATGTGGCGGACGTGTTTGCAAGCAGCCCGGAGACCTTTAAGCTCGCCATTCCGGTTACGCCTACGCCGGTGATGATCGCCGGATCGCCTACACTGACGGGGCAGCGCGAGTACGCCATTACGCAGAACTTTGCGGATTCGACCGGCGTGGCCTGCAACGTTTCGCCGCGGACGCAGCCGACCGGTCTGGCTGTGCCGATCGAGATCTCCAGCTTCACGGCCGATACGCCCATTCCGGTGGGCGTATGCCCGGTGTACGCCATACAGACCCCCGACCTGAGGCGGCTGTTCGTGCTGAACCGGGGAGACGACACGATCACGGTCATCAACAGCCAGAACAACACGCTCGACTCGTGCGCTCCGTTCACCAATCAGAACGGGCAGACGGTGACCTGCCATCCCACACTGCCGCTCTCGACCACCGCGGTCGCGGCCACCGGGATAACGCCGCCGAATGGCACGAGCGGGATGCCAACGATAGCGGGACCGGTGTATGCCGAGTACAACCAGGCCTCGAGCCAGCTTGTGGTGGCCGACTATGATGGCGGCACGGTGAGCGTGATCGACGTGAGCCTGGATGAATATGGCAACGACAGTTCGACCTTCGGGACCACATACACGATTCCAGTGGGCCACGATCCGGCCAGCGTGACGGCGCTCTATGATGGCAGCCGTGCGTATACGGCCAATCAGTCGGACGGAACGGTGAGCATCGTGAACCTGGTGAGCCATACGCTCGAAAAAACGCTCACGGTGGTGGGGCATCCGCGCACCGTGGTTTCGACGCAGAACTCGGAGTACGGGAAGGTTTACGTGGCCTCGCCAGACAGCCCATATCTCACTATCCTGCAGACGACCACGGACCTTGTGGACACGACGGTGCTGCTGGAGGGCAACGTGGTGGATGTGCGGACGACTACGCAGAATGGATCGAGCGGCAACGCCAACTATACAAGCCGCGTGCCCGGCTATGGGCAGCCATGCAACCTGCCCATCGTTCCACAGGCTACCGGCACAGAGACCCCCTTGCAAGTCTGCCAGGCGATTCCGTAAAGCGGCGCGCCGGTCGAGAGTTCAGAGCAACAGGCTGGGGGCCATTTCCCGCGACGGAAATGGCCCTTTCATCGTTTGGGTTTTGGGGCGTGGGCGATGGCGGGCGCGGCGAAGATGCGCGTGGATCTTTTGCTGGTGGAGCGGGGTCTCGCGCCGAGCCGCGAGCGGGCGCGGGCGCTGATCCTGGCCGGGCGCGTGCTGGTGCGCGAGCAGAAGGTGGATAAGCCGGGAACGGCGGTCGCGGAGGATTCGAGCGTGCGGCTGCTGGGCGAGGACCAGCCTTATGCAAGCCGCGGTGGATTGAAGCTGGCTGCGGCGCTTGCCCACTGGCGGATCGATGTGACCGGACGGGCCTGCCTGGATGTGGGCGCTTCGACAGGGGGATTCACCGACTGCCTGCTGCAGCATGGAGCGGCGCACGTGACGGCGGTGGATACGGGCTTTGGACAGATCGCGATGAAGCTGCGCAACGATCGGCGTGTGCGCCTGCTGGAACGTATCAATGCGCGGTTTCTGGCTCCTGGGGCGATTGAGGAAGGGCGGGAAGCGCCGGCGATCAGTTTTCTCACCGTGGATGTCTCGTTTATTTCGGCCACGCTCGTGCTGGGGCCGGTGCTGGCGGCCGCGCCTGGCTTGACAGAGGCCGTAATTCTGGTCAAACCGCAGTTCGAGGCCGGGCGCGGGCACGTGGGCAAGGGCGGCATCGTTCGCGATGCGGCGGCGCACCAAATGGCGATTGATAAGGTTGCCGATTGCGTGCGGTCGCTGGGCTGGGAGGTGGTGGAGACGATTCCTTCGCCGATTACCGGCGCGGAAGGGAATCGGGAGTTCCTTTTGTATGGGAGGCGGAGTGACGGGGGAAATTTCCCGGCGGTGCCGGTTCTCGTACTCTAGGAAAGCTCTGCATAAGTGCCAGATTTCAGGAGGCTTGTTTCTCAGGGATTGAAGTCCCATTGAGTTTGCGGCCTGAGATGCGACCATGGGTTTGCATGATTCATTTGCGTACCCTCTCCCCCCCTCCTATCCCCCTCCCCTGCATCAGGTCTCAAAGTTGCTTGTTTTCAGCGATTTGCGAGAGACTTGTTCGGACAAGTTCTTCGTTTTCAGGACTTTAGGATCTGACGGTCTTGAAAACAAAGGGGTTAAAAATCTGTTGAAACCTCAGTGGCGTGACTTCAAAGGCAGCGGACAAGGCTCCATGGACAGCAGGGTTTGGGGGGCTCTTCCCCAGGGGCTAAAGCCCGATCTTTGTTTTGTGGCATTTGCGGCCCGACTAAAGTCGTGCCCTTTTACAGAGCATTGGGTTCTTTCTGGTGTGTGGGACACATTCTCAGGAATCTCTGCAAAAGCCCGCTGGCATTCCGTAAAGCCCACCTCTTATTTTGTGCAACTTACAGCCCGCGACCCACCCACTGGGTGGGTTCCCCGGCCGTGCCCTTTTACAAAACCTTGCTTGCTCCAAGTTTTCCGCAACCTGCTAAGAGGCATTCGAGACGGATGG
>DATJMP010000132.1:0-38848 GCA_035508655.1 Bryobacteraceae bacterium | reverse complement strand
GACCAGGGGACTACGAATACCAAAGCCCTCCTGATGGACCGTGGGGGTGTGGTCCGAGCTAGAGCCGAGTGTCCTGTGGCGATCTCGTTTCCGCGTCCAGGCTGGGTTGAGCAGGACCCGCTCGCGCTTTGGAATTCCTTCGTGACAGCGGCAACATGCTGCCTGGAGCAGGCCGGCGATTGCGAGTTGGCGGCCGTCGGAATCTCCAATCAGCGGGAATCGGCCGTCGTCTGGGAGCGTGGGACGGGCCGGCCCATCGGCCCCTGCATCACGTGGCAATGCCGGCGCACTTCCGGGGCTTGCGAGGAACTGCGTGCTCAAGGCGCCGAGTACTGGATTCGGAAGTGCTCCGGACTTCCCCTCGATCCGCTATTCTCCGCTTCGAAAATCCGGTGGCTATTGGAAAACACCACTGACGGCAGGAAGCGCGCTGCGGACGGGGAACTCTGCGCCGGGACCGTCGACAGTTGGCTTCTGTGGAAGCTTACATCCGGCGCCGTACATGCCACGGACATGAGTAACGCGTCCAGGACGCAGCTCTTCTCATTGGCCGACTGCTGCTGGGACGCGGATTTGATACGTTTGTTTGACATTCCCGCCGATTGCCTTCCCGGCATCAGACCCTCGAGCGGTTGCTTCGGCTTCACAGCCGGCCACGGCGCAATTCCGGCAGGCGTTCCGATCGGCAGCCTGATCGGCGATTCGCACGCCGCCCTTTTCGGACACGCCGCTTTTGTGCCGGGATCGGTGAAAGCCACCTATGGGACCGGGTCGTCCATTATGGCTCCGTTGGAGGCTCCCATAGAATCGCGTCACGGGCTCGCCACCACCGTGGCATGGGCGCAGGCGGATGGTGTCCGGTATGCGTTGGAAGGGAACATCACGAATGCCGGGGGCACCGTGCAGTGGATCGCCGATTTTCTTGGGCTCTCGGGCGGCGCACAAGAAGCTGCGGCCGTGGCTGACGGTGTGGCGGATTCGGGCGGTGTTTACCTCGTCCCCGCCTTTGCCGGTTTGGGTGCTCCCCACTGGGATTCTGGCGCACGTGGAATTCTGTGTGGGTTGACGCGTGGCGTCTCGCCTGCCCACGCAGCTCGGGCCGCCGTGGACTCCATTGCCTACCAGGTATTTGACGTTTTGGACGCCGTTCGCAACGACGCAGGAATTCCGCTGCCGGCGCTGTTTGCCGACGGGGGCGCTAGCCGGAATCATCGCCTGATGCAGTTCCAGGCGGACATATGCGGGTGTCCGGTGATCCGCAACTCTTCCGCAGACCTGTCTGCGATTGGCGCGGCGTGGCTGGCAGGGCTGGCAGTCGGATATTGGAAGTCGCTCGGCGAGCTGGCGGCGCTGCCGCAGGCCACGACGAGGTTCGAACCGAAGATGCCGGCCTCGGCACGGCAACAGTTGCTGGACGGCTGGCGCGACGCTCTGAAACGGTCGCGATCCGGGGCTTAGGATAGGACGATGGCCCGAATCGATGAGCTCCGTTTGATGGCGAAGGTAGCCCGGATGTACCACACCCACGGCCTACGCCAGGCGGAAATCTGCGAACGGCTCAACATCCATCAGTCCACGGTGTCCCGCCTGCTGAAGCGGGCCGAGCGAGAGGGTATCGTCCGTGTCACCGTGAGTCTTCCCCCCGGCACGCACACCGATATCGAGGACGCTCTGCAGGCAAAATACGGCTTGGACGACGTTGTGGTTGTCGATTGCCTGGAGGATGAAGCGCAGATTTCTCATGACCTGGGCGCCGCGGCGGCGTTCTACCTCGAGAATACGCTCAAACCGGGCGACGTCATCGGAATCTCATCGTGGAGCGCGGCGCTCCTGGAGATGGTCAAGGCGATGCGCCCCAGCCAGCGGTTCAAGAACACGCGGGTGGTCCAGATTCTCGGCGGCGTCGGCAGTCCTAGCGCGGAGGTCCATGCCACGCAGGTGACGCGGAGGCTCGCCGACCTGATTGGCGGCGAAGCGACGCTGCTACCCGCCCCCGGAGTTGTCGGTTCGCGAGGCGCGCGGGACGTCCTCTTGAATGATC
This sequence comes from Bryobacteraceae bacterium, assembly GCA_035508655.1. Lineage (GTDB taxonomy): Bacteria > Acidobacteriota > Terriglobia > Bryobacterales > Bryobacteraceae > DATGMB01. The sequence continues at coordinate 36,807 of DATJMP010000132.1, read as the reverse complement.
GCTTTGTCCGCGAGGCGGTCGACCTGTTCCGGAAAGTGACGGTCGCACTCGTTGGGATTGGCGCGACCGAGCCATCGCGCGCCTTGGCCTCAAGCGGCAACATTTTCTCGCCGCAGGAACTGAAGCTATTGGCCGCCAAGGGCGCCGTTGGGGACATCTGCCTCAGGTTCTTCGACATCGAAGGCAAGCTGGTAGTCACAGAGTTGAATGATCGCGTCATTAGCATGGACCTGGAGCAATTGCGCTCGGTGCGGCGGATCGTTGGTGTTGCCGGTGGCCGCAGGAAAACGAATGCCATCATGGGCGCGGTGGTCGGCAGACTGATCAACGTCCTGATTACGGATCTCGGCACGGCCGAGCGAATGCTGGCGGGGGCTGCCGTTGCCGAGGCCGCGGGAACCAACGGAAGCAGCCGCAACTCCAAGAAGGTTGGTGCAAGGCCGCGATGACTCGGCAAATCGGCATTATTTGCATCGTCGCGCCTTCCCTGATCCTAAGCGCGTGCGCGCCATGGACCATTCGTCCTCTGGATGCCGATGATGCGGCAGCCGGATCGTCGACCGGCGTTTCTCCCGCGCGTTACGTCGATTCCATCTGGACCTCGAAACTGTTGCCTGAAGTGCTCAACTCCGCCGTGGACGCCCGCACACTGCTCGATGCGCTTGCGAAATCGCCGGGCGACGCGTTGGCCCGCTACGCCCGGGGCGAGCCAAACGGTCCTGCTTATTTCCAGGTAAAGGGCGAGGGTGTGGTCACGAGCGTGGACACACACTCACGCGTGGGCGTCGCCCTGATTGATCTCCCGCCGCTCGATCATAAGCCGGATGTATCGATTCAGATCGGGCCGGTATTGCGTGGGACCGCGTTGCGTGACGCCACCGGGCTCGTCCGCTTCACCGATTTCGTGAACCAACTGCAATACGCCGACGTTGCCAACGAAATCAATAATCGAGTGCTGAAAACGGTCCTGGCCTCGCTCAATCTGGCCACGCTCAAGGGGAAAAAAGTCGCGTTTGCCGGCGCGGTGGCAGCCGACGCGAAGGCCGAACACCCGCTCCGTGAGATTATGCCGGTCCGCCTCGAAGTGGAGGGCGCGCCATGAGCCCGAATGTCATTCTGGAAGCGCGCGGCGTCTCGATGCAATATCCCGGCACCCTCGCGCTGGACAATGTGACCTTTCAGCTACGCAAGGGGATGGTGAGCGCGCTTATCGGCGAGAACGGCGCCGGGAAATCCACGCTGGTGAAGATTCTGGCAGGCATTGCCCAGCCGACCAGCGGTTCTCTTTTCCTGGAGGGGGCCGAAATCGCCCTGCGCTCGGTTCGGGACGCGGATGCGCAAGGGATCGGGATCATCCATCAGGAGTTGAACCTCTGTCCTAACCTCAGCGTCGCGGAAAACATTTTTCTCGCTCGCGAGATTTCTTCCCACGGCGTTCTGAATCGCCGCGAACAGGAGGCGCGAGCGCGGGAGTTGCTGGAGCGCTTGGAGCAGCCGATCCATCCTCGCACTCTGGTCGGCGACTTGCCGCTGGGGCAACAGCAGATCGTAGAAATTGTCAAGGCCCTGGCCCGCAATGTGCGGGTGCTCATGATGGACGAGCCCACCTCGGCGCTGAGTGCATACGAGATCGAGATCCTCTTCCGCATCATTGCCGATTTGAAGGCGCGCGGCGTGGCGATCGTCTATATCTCGCACCGGCTCGAGGAGTTGCTCCGGGTTGCGGACACGGTTTCCGTCCTTCGGGACGGCCGGATGGTCGGCGAAGGTTGCGCGGCGGACGTGGATACGGGCTGGTTAGTGGAGCGCATGACGGGAAGGTCCGCAGCCCCGCCCGAGGCACCGCCGCAGGCCGAGACGGGACGCGAGGTCCTGCGCGTGGAACGTCTGTCGCTGGTGGCGGAAAGGGGACGGCGGTTGCTCGACGACGTCTCACTATCCGTGCGCTCAGGCGAAGTGCTCGGCATTTACGGGTTGATGGGCGCCGGCCGGACGGAACTGATGGAGTGTCTGATGGGGCTCCATCCGGAAGTTGTCGGTAGTGTGTTTCTCGGCTCGAGGAAGTTGGATCATCTGGATACGGCGTCGCGGATCGACTGCGGATTGGCTATGGTTCCGGAAGACCGCCAGGCGGCCGGCCTGGTGCAGAGTCTTTCGGTGCTGTCCAACATGACGTTGTCGAGTCTCGGTCGATTCTCGAACCGTATCTGGATCTCGGCGGGCGCGGAGGAGTCCGCGGCGGCGCGGGTTGCAACGGAGTTGCGGCTTAAGACGCCCGGGCTGAAAGTCAATATCGGCACCCTAAGCGGAGGAAATCAGCAGAAGGCCGTGATCGCCAAATGCCTGCTGACCAGGCCGCGGGTGCTCTTGTTGGACGAGCCTACGCGCGGCGTGGACGTCGGCGCTAAACGGGAGATTCAGGGCATCGTGCGCCGGCTTGCCCGATCCGGAATGGCGGTCGTGCTGGCATCTTCCGAATTGGAGGAAGTGCGCGCGACGGCCGACCGGATCATTGTGATGTCGCGGGGCTCGGTATCCGGGGAGTTTCTTGCGGCGGAAGCTTCCGACGATTCGCTCGCCATTGCCGCCTCGTCCGAGATCCCGCAGAAGGGTGCCGGATATGACTCCTGCTGAAACCACACGGCGCACGGCCGTGGCATCCGCACCGAAGCTGCAACTTTTCCTGGCCGCGCAGCTTTTCCGGCTGCGCGCTTTGATCGCTCTGTTCGTGTTGAGCGGGGTGTTTGCCGCGCTCTCGCCGAGTTTTTTGACCTCGGCGAACCTTACCATCCTCGTGGAGCACGTCGCGATTAACGCCATACTCGGCGTTGGTATGACTTTCGTGATCCTTAGCGGCGGCATCGACCTGTCCGTCGGATCGATTGCCGGACTCGCGGGGATCGTCGCGGGCGGGTTGATCCATCAGGGCCTGATCTTGAGGACGTTCGGGGTCGTAGTCTACCCGCATACCTGGCTCGTCATAGCCGTGGCGCTTCTCGCCGGCGCGGTCGTCGGAGCATTCAACGGCGTCCTGATCGCGTACGCGGGGATCGCGCCGTTTATCGTGACTCTGGGATCTCTGTACGTCGCGCGGGGCACGGCCCTGCTGCTCTCCAACGGCGCAACTTTCCCGGATCTTGGCGGTAAGCCGGACCTCGGCAACACGGGCTTTCTCTGGCTCGGTTCCGGCAGCGTACTCGGGATCCCCGTGCCCATCTGGATGATGATCATGATTGCGGCAGCCGGGATGTTCGTTGCCGGACGTACGCCATTCGGCCGCCGCATGTATTCCGTGGGAGGCAACGAGCGGGCCGCCGAACTTTCGGGGGTCCGTGTGCCTCGTATCAAACTGGCTGTCTATGTCATCTCGGGCATTTGCGCGGCCGCCGTAGGCCTGATCATCGCGGCCCAACTGGCCTCAGCACACCCGGCAACCGGGGAGAGCTTTGAGCTGAACGCAATTGCCGCCGTCGTCCTGGGTGGGACCTCTTTGATGGGGGGGCGGGGCAGCGTCGGGGGAACTCTCATCGGCGCGTTCGTCATCGGTGTACTGGCGGACGGTTTGATCCTGCTCGGCGTGTCCGAGTTCTGGCAGGTCGTGATTAAGGGCCTGGTGATCATCGCCGCCGTCATTCTGGATCAAATGCAGCATCATTACGCGCGGCGCGCAGCCGCCATGATAAGGACTTGAAACATGTTCCGTTCGGCATTCGCGACATGGGCGTTCATCTTCGGTGGAGTCTGGCTCGCCGGCTGCGGGACCGGTCCTTCCACGCGCGGGCCGAAGACAATCGCCGTCATCACTCCCTCCCATGACAACCCGTTCTTCAAAGCAGAGGCGGAGGCTGCCGCAGCCCGCGCTCGCGAACTCGGTTACGAGCCCACGATGAGCTCTCATGATGACGACGCACACAAGCAGGATCAGCTCATCGACGTCGCGATTGCGAATAAGGCGGCGGCGATCATTCTCGACAATGCGGGCGCGGACGCTTCGGTCGCGGCGGTAAGGAAGGCCAAGAGTGCCGGCATTCCGGTTTTCCTCATCGATCGCGAGATCAACGCCACAGGGATTGCGGTTTCCCAAATCGTGTCCGACAACTACCAGGGAGCATCGCTCGTGGCCCAGGAGTTCGTCCGCCTCATGGGCGAGAAGGGCAATTACATCGAACTGACCGGCCGGGAGTCGGATACGAACGCCGCGATCCGGACGCGCGGCTTTCACGACGTCCTCGATAAGTTCGACGGGCTGAAGCAGGTCGGACGGCAGAGCGCGAACTGGAGCCAGACGGAGGCCTATCAGACGATCGAGACCATGATTCAGGCGAACCGCAACGTTAAGGGTGTGATTGCCGGCAACGACACGATGGCTCTCGGGGCGGCTGCCGCACTGAAGAACGCGGGACTTGAGAAAGTGATCGTCGTCGGCTTCGACGGCAGTCCCGACGCGATCGCTTCCATCCAGGCGGGCGGGATGAAAGCGACAGTGCTGCAGCCCGCGTCTCGAATTGCGCGGATGGCTGTGGAGCAGGCGCACAAGTACCTCACCAAAGGGTCAACCGGCTTGCCGGAGAAGCAGGCGATCGATTGCGAACTGGTCACCGCCGCCAATGCCGATCAGTTCGGCATCTTCGGTAAAAAATAAAGGCGTGGAGAATCGGATGAATCAAATGACTCTGGGCGTCATCCTCGGGAACAGGGACTTTTTCCCCGACATTCTCGTCGGCGAAGCTCGGCGCGACCTGCTCAGGCTGTTTGGCGAGTCAGGGATCGAGGCGGTTCTGCTGGACGAGCAAGCGACAAAACTCGGCGCCGTCGAAACGTGGGAGCATGCCAAAATATGCGCGGAGCTGTTTCGCGCAAACCGCGATCGCATCCAGGGAGTGCTGGTGTCACTCCCCAACTTCGGCGACGAAAAAGGAATTGCGGACACGCTGAAACTCGCCGAACTGAACGTTCCGGTATTAGTTCAAGCGTACCCCGACGACCTTGACCAGCTTTCCGTCGAGCGACGGCGCGACGCGTTTTGCGGGAAAATCTCCGTCTGCAATAACCTTCGGCAATACGGCATTCCGTTTAGCCTGACCCTTGATCACACCACACATCCACTATCCGCTGAGTTCCGCCGCGATCTCGAGGACTTTGCCGCCCAGTGTCGCGTCGTGCGCGGGTTGCGCCGCGCGCGCATCGGCGCTGTCGGCGCCAGGCCGAACGCGTTCAACACCACGCGTTATAGCGAGAAGCTGCTGCAATCATCAGGAATCAGCGTCAGCACGCTGGACCTGTCGGACGTGTTTGGCCGGGCTGCGCGAATCCCGGACGACGATTCGCGTGTGAAGAACAAGATCGCAGAGATCACCGGGTACGCAACAGCGGTCCAGGTTCCAGGCTCGTCTCTCTCGCGGATGGCGAAGCTTGCGGTGGTTCTTCTCGATTGGATGGACCAAAACGACCTGGCTGCGTCCGCGATCCAATGCTGGAGCTCGATGCAGCAGAACTTCGGCGTCAATGTCTGCACGGTGATGAGTATGATGAGCGAGCGGCTGATGCCGAGCGCATGCGAAGTGGACATTGCGGGAGTGGTAGCCATGTACGCGCTGCAACTGGCGTCCGGGCGGCCGAGCGCGCTGGTTGACTGGAACAACAACTACGGCGGCGACCGGAACAAATGCGTGTTCTTCCACTGCGGCAACTGGGCGAAGAGCTTTCTTCCAGATATTCAAATCGGCACCGCGCCTATCCTTGGCACGACGCTAGGCGAGGAGAACACGTATGGCGCTGTAGCCGGCCGGACGCCTGCCGGCCCGGTCACGTTCGCTCGGATCAGCACGGATGACGCAAATGGGCGCATGCGGGCCTATGTCGGAGAAGGTCGGTTCACCGATGACCCTCTATCCACGTTTGGGAGCCGGGCCGTGGTCGAGGTCCCTCAATTGCAGAAGCTCATGCGACACATCTGCAAGAACGGCTTTGAACACCATGCGGCAATGAATGGCTCGAATTGCGGTGCGGTCCTAGCCAGCGCAATGGAGGACTACCTGCATTGGGACGTGTACAGGCATGCATTAGCAACTGATTAGGGCTCTGCCGCCAGACAGCTGGAGCAGACATTGAATAGACGCGCATTTCTTAAATCCCTCGTCATCGGTGTGGGGTTCGCGCTCGTCAAGCCCTCAGGTTCAGTGCCCAACTTAATCCCATCCCCGCCTCCGGCAAATGGAAAATCCAGCGAATCGGTTACGTGAACGTTGGTCAGTCCGAGCACATCCTGGATTCCCGGAACCTGAAGAGCTTAACCGAGCGTAAGCACCTCCGCGGACCAATAGCCGGGCTGCATCTCAGGCAACCGAGTAGCTACTCCCGGCCGCGAGATGCTGAGGCCGCACGGGGCCTTGGCTTTGTGTTACGTCGATTCCGGGGGTTGCAATCAGTGCTTCAATTTCGGCCAGATCCCCCTGTTCCGTGTACCATGAATCACCCACGCGGACCAGTTCTAGGGTATTCCCCTGAGAGGGGATGATTCGCATTGCATCTGCACCAGCCGCGAGCAAGACGGCCTCAACTCGAACGCCACTTTCAAACCGAATGATCAGTCGCATAAGAAGCTTCTCTTTTCACTGTGGTCGTCACCCGATGATGCACCCCTGAGCTTGGAGTATGTAGACCGCATTAGTTATGAAACGAGGGTACTGTAGGGATTTGCAACAGGGCGCAGGTGTGCGCGGATTCTGTATCCCTTGTATTCTGGCGCTTGGGGAGTGCGCAGTTCTCGCAAGAGCTGCCGCTGGAGTATGGGCGATCGAGGTTGAGACTGGCGTGAGGCGGAGAGTTGCAGATGAGATGTTTGAGTTTTCTAGTTCTGGCGATGGTGGGAGCGGCTCCGAGTCTGTGGAGCCGGGCATCTGCGGGCAATCACGCAGGCTGCCAAGGTCGCGATGCTTATACGGCCGATGAACGCGCCAAATTGAAGCAGGCGCTGATTCCTTTGCCGCCTGGTGCCGTCACCCCGGAGGGCTGGCTTCGGGATTGGGCCTTGGATGCGAGCCATGGCATTACCGGCCACCTGGACGAGTACAGTGCGACCTTCGGCGAGGCGTGGAAAGGGTATGCCTTCCCGGCACGCGGAGCGAATCCGGACGGGACGGGCTGGCCGTTGGAACAGTCGAGCTATTGGCTGGATGGAGCCGGGCGCCTCGCCTACATCCTTGGCGACAGGGAACTGATCGCGAAGGTGAGCAAACGCCTGGATATCGTGGTCAACGGCGTATTACACGGTGGCGATTCGTTCATCTACTGGCGTCCTAAATCCGTATTGGATGACGCGTTCGAGAGTTGGGCGCACTCCCACATGGGCCGGGCCCTGGTTGCCTATTACCAGGCCACGGGCAAACCCGAAGTCCTGGCAGCCTTAGTCAAAGTGTATAGGGATTACCCTCTTCCTGCATTGCCCCCGGGCTTCGACGCCGTGACTGGGGCCGTCAATATCGACGCCATGGTGGACACGTACCTGATGAGCGGCGATCACAAGCTGCTGGAGAATATTCAGGCCTATGCGCAGAGGGCCAGCTACCGTTCCACGGTCGCGCAGTGGATGAGAGGAAATCTCGCCCCGGGTCACAATGTGATCTTTTATGAGGACATCCGTGTGCCGGCGCTGCTCTATCCGTGGACGGGGAACCGGGAGGACCTCGGGGCAACCGTCCAGGCGATATCGTGGAGCGACGGGAACAACCTTCTGCCCATGGGCTTGAGTTCGGGCGAAGAATGGCACGCCGGCATCGGCGCCACTCGCAATGTCGAGACGTGCGATGTGGCGGCCTCCATGTGGACGTTTCTCTGGATGCTGCGGATCACCGGCGAGCGGGGATATGCGGACCGGATCGAGCAAATCTTCTTCAACGCCGGCCCGGCGCCGGTGGACCGTGACTTCAAGACCATGTGCTACTACCAGAGCCCGAACCGATATAGCACGGCGCTGCCGGCGGAGGAGCCGGCGAATCCCGGGGCGGACTCCTATCGATTCACCGAGATCGGCCACTCCGTCTTGTGCTGCGTGGGCAACCTGAACCGCGTTATCCCGAATTATGTGATGCATATGTGGATGGCCACACCGGACCGGGGATTGGCAGCGGCGCTGTACGGCCCCGCCGGTGTGCGCGCCACGGTGGCCGGCGGCATCCGGGTGGAGATCCGGTCGCAGACTGCCTATCCATTCGAAGAGCGCATCCGGCTGACGGTGAACCCCGCTCGAAGCGCCGCCTTCGCGTTGTACTTCCGAATTCCGGAATGGTGCCGGACGCCCGAGATCCGTGTCAACGGCAAGCCCGTACCGGTCCCACCCGGCACATCGTTCGCCACGGTGACCCGCACCTGGCAGCCGAACGACCGCGTGACTCTATGGTTCCCCATGGCGGTGAAGGTCAAACTTGGAAGAGAGACGCCGTATCCACAAATCTCGTACTTCCAGAGCTCGCGGCGGATCGCCAGAAAAACCGATATTTCAAATCCCTACGCCTCGGTCTATCTCGGACCTTTGCTCTTCTCGCTGGCCATACCGGACGAAGGACCCAACCAGGCAGCCTCCAATGCGCATTTCAATTATGCGCTGGACATCACACCCGGGGGCGCTCGAAACAAAGTGAAGATCCTGCGGCGCCAAATGCCCGCACGGTGGGTCTGGGGCCTGGACGCGCCGGTACAACTGGTGGCTGATTTCAAGGCATTCGACTGGCGGCCAACGGAGTTGGAACCGTTGCCGGAACACCCGGTCGAAGGGGGCAAAAAGGTCAAAGTGGCGCTCGTGCCCTATGGATGCACGAAATTCAGGGTCAGCATGTTTCCGGTTACCAAAACCGCAGCAGAGACGAGTGCCCGGTAGGATGACGGCGGCGATTGGCGCCGGCCGTGACTACACGCCAGCCGGGCAAACTAGAAATTCAACTTCAACGATAGTTGGACATAGCGCGGCTGATTGCCGTTGCTGCTGCTGACATTGGCTTTCACCACGGAGCCGAAGGCGGAACTCGTCAGCGTGCTGTTGGGCTGTGACTGGTAGAAGTTGAAGGTGTTGGTGACGTTGAAGACCTCAGCCCGGAACTGGAGGGTGAGAGTTTCTTTGATGCGCGTCGTCTTGTTGAGAGAAGCGTCCGCGGTGGGGACGCTCATGGTGCGGATCTGGCCGGAATAAGTGGGCTCCGCGGCGGGCGCGTAGAGGGGCTCGGCGAGGAAGTTATACCCTGTGCAGCCGTCGGCGATGCTGTAGGACTCCATGGTGATGGTGCCGTTCGTGTTCCACTGCGCGACGCATGGCTGCACCACGTGGACGACGGGCGAGTTCCAATTGGGAGTCAGCTTGGCGTTGGACACGTAGATGAAGTTGCTCGGGTACTTCCAGGGAAGGCCGGAGTGGTAGTTGAAGAGCACATTCGCTTCCCACCCCCCGATCAAGCGGCCGACGAATCCGTGCGTCGAGTTGAGGAGGCGCCGGCCCTGACCGAAGGGAAGCTGGTAGACGGCCGTAGCCTTCACGGTTTCGGGTATGTCGTACTGGTAGATGCTGCGCTCCGGCACTAACTGCTGGATATCGTTGTATCCGTTCTGGAAGATCTGCTTGGACATGGTCCAATCCGCAACGATGGTGAGGCCGTTTCGCACGCGCATTTCGTAAGTCACCTGGAAGGAGTTGTACCAGGAGTGAGCGGCGTTCTGGTCCGTGCCGGTGATGCCTGCGAACTGCGGATAAGTCACATCGAGCGTAGCGCGCGGCAGAGTAGGGCTGCTGTAATACGAAGTGCCGGCGAAGGGAGCGAGCTGATAGAAGGGGTTCGGAATCAGCGCCTGGCAGTACGCAGCAGTTCCGCCCTCCCAGGCGTCGCACTGCTGGCGGAGGCTAAGCGGCATGTAGCTGAGAGATTGTGTCGATTGCAGGTGATTGCCGCGGCTGCCCACATAACTGGCATCGATCTTGGAGTGGCCGGGCAGTTCGTACTGAAGGCCGAACGAGAACTGGTCCACATTGGGAAGAATGAATTTGCTGTTCACCACGGTGATGCTCTGGCCGAGAAACGTTTCGGCTCCCTGAGAGGCTCCGGAGGGTGTGAGCAGGCCTGAGGGGAAGGGATTATTAATGAGATTTGGAATCGGGGTTTCACCGCCATCGTTCGAAGAAACCAGCGGCGTGGAAGTGTTGAAGCCGCTGCTCTGAATGTAGGCGTTGGTTGGATTGATGTAATAACGTCCCCACCCGCCGCGTACCACCAGCTTGTCGTTGACACGGTAGGCCGCGCCGAAGCGAGGCTGGACCGCCTTCATGTAGATGTCGGCCGCGTAGCGAGGCTGGCCGGCAACGCCGGCGAAGAGCAGGCCGCCGGTAACCGAATAACCGGGGAACTGCTGCTGGTTGATAAGTTGGCTTACCGGATTCGCTGCCGTGGGGCTGAAGCCGCGATTCATGCGGTTGAAGCGCTCGTACGGCGGCAGGTTGAAATCCCAGCGGAGCCCCAGGTTGAGCGTGAGGCGGCTGGTGACCCGCCAGTCGTCCTGAACCCATGGCGCGTAGTAGTGCTCCTGGTAGACGCCGAGAAGATTATATCCGGAGGAGCTGGAGGTGCTCGAGTAACTAGAGTTATTGGCGCTGGGAGTACCGAGCAACCAGGATGCGAGGCTGTTGCCGCTGAGCGGATCAGGTAACGCATAATTCTGCTGCGTCCAACCGGGATCAGCGCCCAAACTTAGTGCCACGCTATAGTTTTGGGTGATGTACTGGACGTCCCGAATATCTGCTCCGAACCGGAGGGCATGTTTACGGATATTCCAGCTCAGACTGGCGGCAACAGCGCCGGTGTTGGTGATGTCACCGGTGGGATATTGGCCGAGGGTGGCGTAGTTGGTGAAGTTGTAAGTTCCGAAGAACGCGCCACCGGGCAGGCTGTTGACGAGCGAACTCGGGAAGCCCAACTTGGTGAGATCGAATCCGGCATTCTTATCGCCGCGGTCCTCGCCCAGGTAGCGGGCGAAGGAAACGCGCGCATTGACCACCATTTGGGGCGATACGATTCCGACCCACTCCAGCCCGAGCGTATCGTTCGTGCGAATCTCGGGCAGTGAGCCGTTCTGTCCCGGTCCGTTTACAGGGTTAGAGCCGTCAAACCCCATCTCCAGGCGGTTACTGCGGATTTCACGGAAGGCAAAGTGGTTACGGCTGCCGATCTGCTGATCGATCTTGAGGACCTCATTGTAGAAATTGTCACGATCCGGCTCGTCTGCATAGAGATCGGACAAAGAGTAGGGCTGGCCTGGTGTAATGGTATTCGGCGCTGGTTCGTAGGTCAGGATGGCCTTGGCGATCGGGTTGATCCGGCTGACGGGGATCTGGTTGTTCGAGAACGGCTGGCGGACGAAACTGCCGTTTACGGTCTGTCCGCTGGCGGGGTCATAAATGTGGATCAACTGTCCCACGCTGTTGGTCAGCCTGGAGAAATCGCCATTGAGAAACTCCGGCTCGGGAACCGAGTAAGTCTCCGGACGCGGCGTGTTCTCGTAGTATTTCTCGTAGGCGAAGAGAAAGAATGTCTTGTTTTTGCCGTTATAAACTTTCGGCAAAAGGACCGGCCCAGACATTTCGCCACCGAACTGGTCGAGGTAATGGTTTCCCTTGGGCAGGCCGGCGGCATTGTTTTGGAACGAGTTGGCATCCCACCCGGTGCGGCGGGTGTAATCATAAAGCGTGCCGTGGAGAGAATTGGTGCCGCTCTTGAGGGAAACGTTGACGATGCCGCCGCTGGTATGGCCATATTGCGCGTCGTAGGAATTGGTCTGGATCTTGAATTCCTGCACCGCGTCGACAGGCGGCACGTAGGCGATGTTGTTGGTCCCGGCTTCGGCGTTGTTTGGCGCACCATCGAGCAGGAACTCGTTGCTTTCGTAGAGTCCGCCGTTGATCGTCCACTGCGCGATGGCACCGTTGTCGAAGGGGCGCTGATAGATGACCGTGCCATTGAAGTTCACGCCGGCGACGATCTTGGCCAGCATGAAAGGATTGCGCCCATTGAGCGGAAGCTCCTGCACGCTCTGCGCGTCTACGAGGGTGCCGCGGTCGGCCTTGGCGGTTTCGAGCAGCGGCGCGTCGCCGGTGACCGTGAGTTGCTCGCTAACCGCACCGATCTCGAGCACGAGGTCAACATTGACGGTATCGTTGACGCTGAGGATCAGGTTCTCGCGCACGACTTTCTTAAATCCCTGCGCTTGCGCGCTCAGGACATACGAGCCAGGGTTGAGGAAGGGTACAGCATAGAGCCCGGCGCTATCGGTAAGCGTGGTGACGGCGACATTCGTCCCCACGTTCCGGACTTCGATTTTGGCGTTGGGTACGACGGCCCCGGAGGTGTCCGTCACGCGGCCCTTCAAAGTGGCTTGGACTCCCTGGGTTCGAGCTGCCGGCGGGCACAGCAAAAAGAGGCAAAGCAAAGTAAACGTCAGGTAGAACCGATTCAAGAGCCACCTCCACTCAAGGTGTGATATTAGTTTTCTGCTGGGGGCCCAGGTTTTTCGGAAGTGTACATCGGCAGTGAAACCAAGTCAAGCAAAAATATTTGCAATATTTTGAAAAGGAAAATATAGTAAAGCAAAGTTACACTAAAGAAAAGTACATGGGAAAGGGAATATCCTATGCAAAAGGCCAATGGATTCAGGAGATTCGTGGGATGCGGACTCCCGGTGGTGTTGTGGGCGGCGCCCTTCTCTCTGGCGCAGCAGTTGACCAACACGAGCCTGGCGGTTTCGGTGGAGGCGCAGGCGGGCGAATTCCAAATTGCGATGCGATCCAATCCCAGCCGGCCCATTCTGCGCGCGCGCCCGGGAGCGCAGATCGATAGCGAGTGGGTCCGGTCGAGCGATTATCCCCAGCATCGCGCTGCCGAATCCAGTTTTCAGGACGCCCTTGGCTCCGGGCGGCAGATCAGCGTAATCTCGAGCGGACTATCCGGCAAGCCGGACTTAGTCTATACGCTTCAGCTTTACGACCAGAATCCGTACGCCGCGCTTCAGGTGGAACTGCAAAACCACGGAACTACCGCGGTGACGGTGCAGGCCATTCGCAGCGTGGAGGCCGTCGGGCGGCCGGTGGTCGGACTGGAGGGGAATGAGGCAGCGGACCGAATTCTTTCGGACAGCTACAGCGAAGACTGGCCGCGCCTCTCGATCTACGATTTGAACGCCGGCCCGAACCAGATGCATCGTGCTTCCTGGAGCCAGGTGATTTACAACCGGCAGAGCCAGCAGAGCCTGTTTCTGGGCGCGCTATCGGCCAATCGCTTTCTGACTCTGATGCACCTGGGCTACCAGGGCACGGGCGACGCCGCGAGAATTGCTTCGTACACCGTGGATGCGACGGGAACCACGGAGCTACACCGCGAGATGTCGCTGCGGCGGGCCGATGCCGGCTCGATCATCGATCTCAGCCTGCCGCTTGCCCCCGGCCGGAGCATGTCTTCCGAGCGGCTGATGATTGCCGCCGGCTCGGACTACCACGCGCAGCTCACGGCTTACGGCGACGCCATCCGGCGCCTGCTTCATCCGCGCGTTGCACAACAGAACCTGATCGGCTGGTGGAGCTGGACATCTTACTACATGGCGATCAACGAGGGTGCGGCTCTGACCAACGCCCGCTGGCTTGCCGAGAACCTGAAGGCCCTCGGCTATGAGTACTTTCATATCGACGAAGGCTACCAATATGCCCGCGGGGAATATGCCACGCCCAACGCCGTGCTGTTTCCCCACGGGATGCGCCCAATTGGGGAGGAGGTGCGCCGGCTCGGCCTGAAATTCGGCATCTGGACCGCGCCGTTCGAGGTGACCAACCGCGCGTGGGTCTATGAGAACCATAAAGACTGGCTGGTCCACACGAAGGAGGGCACGCCCATTTCGATCGGCAATGCGTACGGCGACACGTTGTATGCTCTGGACGCGACGCATCCGGGCGCGCAGGAGTACATGCGCCAGACGTACCGCACGCTGACACGCGAGTGGGGCATCCGATATATCAAGCTGGATTTCATGGATACGGCTTCGATCGAGGGGTACCGCTACCGGCCCGATACTACGGCGCTTGAAGCTCAGCGCATCGGCCTCGCAGTCGTCCGCGAAGCTGTAGGCGATGACGTGATCCTCGACAAGGACGGCAGCGCGATGCTTCCGCCGGTGGGCCTGGTGGACACGGGCCGCATCTCCGCCGATACCTCGCACAGCTTTCAGACAACGAGGCTCGTAGCTCCGGGCGTTGCCGCGCGCTTTTACATGAACCGCAATTACTTCCTGGACGATCCGGACGCCTTCAACGTTGGCGCGGCGGTTCCGATTGTACGGGCGGCGCGGGCGGGCGGCGCCGGGAGAGGAGCCGGCCAAGCAGCGGCGGGGGCCGGCGGGCGTGGAGGGCGCGGAGGGCGCGGACCGCAAGGGCCGCTCACCCTTTCCGAGGCCCAGGCTTCCATCGTGCTATCGGCCGTTTCCGGCGGCATGTACGAGATTGGAGACGACCTTGGGATTCTCGGCACCGAGAAAGACCGGCTGGACCTGGTGAAGAATCAGGACCTGCTGGACATGGCCAAGATCAGCCGCGCCGCCACTCCCGTGGATCTGCTCTCCTACGATTCCGAGGATCTGGAACCCAGCATCTTCTTTCTCCGCGAGGATCCGCGCCAATCGATCCTTGCCGTTTTCAACTGGACCGAGCAACCGCGCTCGCATACGCTGAAGCTGAGCGATTTAGGACTGCCGGCGCAGCATGCTTTCCAGGCCTTGGACGTGCTCAACGGCGGCGAGCGCGTGGCGGTGGAGGGCGGATCGATCCGGCTGGACAACATGGAGCGCCATTCGGTGCGCGTGATCAAGCTCATCGATTCGGCCGTTGAGGCAGCGGCGCCGGATATCTCGGCACAGACGCCGGCGGAGGCGCAGCCGAGCGAGGTTCTGCGCTTCACGGCACAGGCGCGGGAAGAGGGAGTACCGGCACTCGCCTACCGGTGGGATTTCGGCGACGGAACGACGGAGGAGGGACCGCAAGTCAGCCATGCGTATACGCGCGATGCCGATTTCACGGTGCGTCTGACCGCCGATGGCCTGGATGGCGTTGCCGTTACCCGCAGCTTCACGGTGAAAGTCACGGGAACGGTGACGCAGGCGCCAACGGTGCAACAGAACCGCCGCTACGTGGAGCCGGGGAGCCGCTAGATCAGCGGCCGGCGAGCCGCGCCCGCACCGCCTCCAAATTGTGGCGGGCGGCAGAATGCGAGGGATTAGCCTTGAGTGCGGCGTCGAATTGCGTCGCGGCTCCAGCGAGGTCGCCGGCGCGCGCCAGGATGATGCCGAAATTGTTACGGACATCGGCATCATCCGGCCGCAGCGCGGCGAGCTCGCGATAGCTGGCGGCGGCCTCTTCCAACCGGCCTTCCGCGGCTGCGGCGTTGCCGGAACGGATCAGAATTGCCACCAGTTGGCTGCGAGCGGCGGCATCATTCGGCGCGGCGGCGATCACGCGCCGGAACTCGGCCGCGGCAGCTTCGGGTTTTTCTTCCGCCGCCAGCGCGTTGGCAAGGTTGAATCGGGCGTTGACATAATCCGGATCGAGCTCGAGCGCTTTCCGAAATTGCTTCGAGGCTTCCTCCAGCTTGCCTTCGGCCTGCAGCGCCGCTCCCAGATCATTCCACGCCATCGGCTGCGCCGGGTCGAGGCCCAGGGCCTCGCGCAAGTGGCCGATCGCTTCCTCAGTATTGTGGCGGCCCAGCAGCAACGCACCCAGGTTGAAGTGCGCCAGGGCATTGGACGGATCGTTCGCGAGGCGGTGGCGCATGAGCGCTTCCTGCAGCACGCCGCGCGGGTTGCCCTCGCCTCGCGGCAGGACCTGCAGCCAGAGGTGGCCCATTTCGTCGGTGGATTGGTTGCCCGCGGTGACGCGGCGGGGCGGGGAACTCGGGTTGCGCGGATTATCCGGCGAATTGTCGTAATGAAAACGCATGGAAATCACGGTTCCCTTGGGCAAGAACAGCGGCTGCCGATAGTGGTACACGGCTTGCCAGTTCAGGTCCCAGCGCGGAATGCGGATGAGCCACTGCCGCGATCCGTTGGGCAGAGTGGCGAATGCTTCGAGCAGCGTTCCCAGATAGTGGGCATGCGGATAAACGGCGAGGACATCCATGCCGACAGGTAGCCGGAAATCGTCGGTGATGAGGAAGTCGCGGGCTCCGGGCGGAATATCGAGCGCACTATCGCGCTCCATCTGCATCAGCATCGGATGCTTCGACGGCGGGCGGTCAGTGAAGTACAGGCCGACGGAGGGCGCCACCATTTCCGGTTTGCCGCTGGGATGAAAGTGGACATTGAGGACCAGGTCGTTGCCGGGATCGAGCCGCCATGCCAGATCCGGCTCGCGCCGCGGAATGCCGCCCGGCTTCCAGAAGAGGAAATGGCTATCCGGGTCGAAGGTCGCCGTTTCTATGTTCAAGTCCATGCCGGGGAATCCCGCTCCGGGGGACTTCTCCTGACGGCGGGTAGAGCGCGCGCGATCCAACAGCAGGTTGGCGTGATGCACGCTACGCGCCGCTCCCGGCCGCACTTCGACCGCCTCGACGTAGCGTGTGCGGCCGACCGAGGGGGAGAGGATGAAGTTCCAAAACAGGTCCGGTCCGTCGGCGGAAACCGGGAACGGCTTTGAAACCGTAAGGACGAGATCCGGCGTGCCAAGCTGCCAGCCCGGCGTAAAGCCGGGGGGCTTCGGCGCATCGGTGGGCGAGCCTTCCGGAGCGCCCGCCGCCGCCCATCGCGAAATGCGATCGATTTGATCGGCACTGAGCCGCCGTTCCTCGGCGAATTCGCCGTGGCCCGGCTCAGGCAGCCACGGCGGCATATACCGACGCCGCGTCACTGCCGCGATCAGTCCGGCCCGCTTGCGCGCATCCGCATAGGTCAGCAGCGAAAAGGGTCCGGCTTCGCCGGGCCGGTGGCAAGGCGCGCAATATTCGAACAGGATCGGAGCGATGTCTTTGTGATACGTGAGAGCCGGCGCGGCATGGAGCACCGGCGCCAGAAAGGCGAAAACCAGTTCCGCCCGGATGCACCGGCCTCGGAAAATACCGATTCGCGCCGGCCGCTTTCCCGGCATCCATCGGAGGCTATCCGCACGCATCGGCTATTACGGCTCCCTTGATTTTCACCATCCCGGGCGCGCTATGTGGACCCAGAACCGTGCTCCTTGCCGCCTCCCGTTCTGGGAAATATACACCGGATAAACGGTATCGGCAATCGCCGTAAAAAGCCACGCAGCAGTCACCGCTGGACTCATCTCCCATTTTTGCGCCGGCGAGCGGCGGCGGGCGTTTCTCGTAAGGATGGCATCCGTAAGCATTACAAAGCAACCGAAACTTCCTAGCCACCAGTTCCGCTTGCGTGAACGCGGTTGCGTTACACTTCTTATCGTGGATCATGCAACGGCGGTGAAAACCAAACGAAAGCGAGAGATGCTCACCGAGGAGAGGCGGCAGAAGATCCTGGAGATTATTGAACAAAGCGGTCGCATCATGATCCAGGACATTGTGTCCAAATTCGAGGTTTCGGCCGTTACGGCGCGAGCAGATCTGGACGTGCTCACGGAGCGTGGCGGGGCCCTGCGGTCGCACGGCGGCGCCGTGCGTCAACTGAACGCCGGGGTGGATTACCCTCTCCGCTTCAAGGAAACACTACACCACGCCGAGAAGGTTCGTATCGCCCATGCGGCAGTTCAACTGCTGAAGCCCGGGCAGACGGTTGTTCTCGACTCCGGCACCACTACCGCCCAGATCGCGCGTCAGATCCGGATCGCCCACGTCCATCCGCTGACCGTCATCACGCATGCCCTCAACGTTGCCTATGAACTCGCCGAAGCCGATGGCGTCTCGCTGATCATGATTGGCGGATTGCTGCGCCGCTCGTCCAGCTCGTTCGTGGGGCCGCAAGCCGAGAGGATTCTGGAGGATCTGCATTCGGACCACTTTTTTCTGGCAGTGGACGGACTCGATTTGGAGGCCGGGTTTTCTACGCCGGATATCCTTGAAGCCCAGTTGAACCGAATGATGATCCGCCTCTCGCATGAAGTGACGGTGGTGTCGGATGCCAGTAAATTCGGCCGCCGCAGCCTTTCGGTTATCGGACAGGTGGAATGCGCCCACAGGATCATCACCGACCAGCGCGTCCCCGAACATACCGCCGCGGCGCTTCGCGCCAGAGGAATCGAAGTCCTCATCGCATAGGCGCCCTCCCATTTCCGCGCCGGACAGCGCCTGGAACCGGCGATCCCATTTGGCCGAAACTCTCCGCCCATCACCCGGCTTGCGCTTACGATAGAACCATGAAGCTTGCGAAGCCGTTCCTCGTACAGCCCGGCGAGAAGGCGCGCCTCCACAAACGTGATGCCGCCGACACGCTTGGGATCAGCAAGGCCGACGCAAATACCGAACCCCACATCGAGGAATTGCGCGAGCTGCAGGACGTCCTGTACGCCGACAAGCGGTATGCCCTGCTGGTGGTGCTGCAGGGATTGGACGCGGGCGGCAAGGATGGCACCATCCGCCACATCTTCTCCGGCGTGAACCCGCAGGGCTGCCAGGTGACGGCGTTCAAGGAGCCGACGCCCGAGGAACTGGACCACGATTTTCTCTGGCGCGTACACCGCGTGGTTCCGGGACGCGGATTTATCGGCATCTTCAACCGGTCGCATTACGAGGATGTGCTGGTCGGGCGCGTGCACAGGCTCGTGCCGAAGACGGTGTGGTCGGCGAGATACGACCAGATCAACGATTTTGAAAAAACGCTCGATGAGAACAAGGTCAGGATTCTGAAGTTTTACCTGCACATCAGCAAGGACGAGCAGCTTCGGCGCCTGCAGGACCGGCTGACGGATCCGAAGAAGAACTGGAAGCTTTCGCTGCTCGACTTCCGCGAGCGGGAGCACTGGGATGAATACATGGCGGCATACGAAGACGCGCTGACGAAATGCAGCACGAATCACGCGCCATGGTACGTGATCCCGTCAGACCACAAATGGTTTCGTAACTATGCGATCGGCGCGATTGTCAATGACACGCTGAAGCACATGAAGCTGCGGTATCCGGCGGCGAAGATCGACCTGTCGCAGATTCATCTCAGCTGAGGCGTGGCGGCGAGCCGGTCATATCGCTGTCGCTGATACCGCGCGTGTTCCAACCTGGCCGGAGTGAAGCGGCGCACGATCAGGCTGCCGAGCCCCGGGAAGTGCTGTCGAGCGACACGCGTGTCCCGGATTCGTGCCGCCACAAGAAACGCTGCGGGTGGTGGAGGAGTTCGCTCCACAGGGCGGAGATCAGCTGTCTGCGACCACCGGAGCCGACATATCGCGCGCGCAGAGCCAGCCATAAGCCGAGCGAAAAAGAGACGCTGAAATTGAGCAATCCGGTTGCGAGGAGCCCGAGCCCCGCCCAGCCTACCTCGCTCCAGCGGATGCCGCCGCTTGAAAGCAACGAGCTGACGGCATAGGTTAGCGATGCGCTCGCCAGGGTGATATGACGGACCTCCAGCGGCACTCCGGCGAAGACACTAATGAACGGGAGCAAGCCGAGCAACAGGCCCAGGCATAAATAGCCAGCCGCGCCACTAAAATGATGCTGCACCAGGTGGGCCATTTTCAAGGCTGTTTTCTCTCCCAGGGTGCGGCGGATCCTCGCGCTCTGCGCAATTGCTGCCGGCAGGCGGTTGAGTACCATCCAATTTTCGGTCCATCCCGCAAACAGGCTGGAGATCCAGAGGAAGCATCCGGTAAGGGCGGCAAAAGGGATGGTCAAGGACCGGAACAGGTGCATGGACTCTACTCCGTGCAGGGCGGTCTCCGGCCTTAGGAAAGGTTTGCCGGTGCTCCATTGAATCAGGAGATCGACAAGGACAGCGAACGGAATCGCGCCCAGCAGGTTCCCTACCGTGACGATGGCTTGCGTCCGCGTGATGGCTTCCACCAGTTCCACTTCGGCTTGCATGCCGTCGTCTTTATCGAGAGCGTCGCAAAGAGCGGCTGCGGTCATGGCGGGCATCTTGGAAGCCAGCCTCCAACCCAGCAACTGCATCAGCACGAAACTGACGGCATAATTCAGGCTGTGGGCCACGCCAATCCATAGAGGCGCCATTGCCATCGCGGCAAAGCGATACTTGAACAACGCGGTCAAAGCCGTGATTCCGCCAGCCCCTATCGATCCATAGCCCATGCTGATCCACTCAGACCGCTTGCCGGCGATGTAATGTTCGCCGCTCTGGCCCGTGTGCGCCACCACTCTCCGGGCCACCCGGTTGGCACTATTGCGAAGCAGCGCATGGGCGCCGCGCTCGGCGGCAACGGCGCGTACCAGCATGGACGCGAACGAGCGGCCGTCCTGCGGGCTGGCGATCATTTGCAAGAGCGCTTCGATGCGCTCCAGTTGCGCGATCACCAGATCCAGGCGAAAGACGAGATCCGCGGAAATGCCCCGCTCTTCCATGATTGCGTGCGCCAGCCCGGAAGAGACCCTGCAGGAGAGAACGGCCTCCCCCAGCCGACGTATTTCCGCCAATCCGGATGATTGAGTGAGCCGGTTAGCCGCGTCCACCAACTCGAAGAAAGGGGATTCGGTCTCACAGCGGTGCGGCATCACTCTCATCACATCGCGGGACAGGCCGATCGATGCGGCCCGGAGGGCCAACAGGCGGACGGCCACGATAAGGTCGGAGCACGATTGGCCCAACAGGTCGCGCCACAGAGAGATCGCCTCGTCACTGAGGCCGAGAACGCATTTTGCGTCCTGCTCATCCAGCCCTGCCGCTTGCAGGGCCGCGTAGAGATCGAGATCGTCATCCACCCGGGGAAGCACACGTTTCTTCACCCGCACCACCAACTCTCGCAGGGGCGAGGTGGCTTCCGGCAGCCCTGCTTCAACATAGAGCCGCGGCGGGTAAGCCTGCGTCCATATCTGCTCAAACCGAGCCCTGATCGCTGCATTGCCCAAAACTCCATCCGCCAGGTGTCGAAACCGTTCGCTGCGCCCGAGGGACGGCGCGTGCTTGAGCCATGCCACGGTGTTTTGCAGCCACTGGCGCCCGGCCTGCCCGCTTTCATCGAGCGATAGGCGTGCAAGAGCCTGGACCGGGTCTGAGTGGACGTCCTGCATCTCCTGATCATCGCAGCATTTCCTATGTGCGCGGCAACGAACGCCGCGTGCCGCCGGGCTGGCCTGCCGGAACGGGGTAAGATATGATGCAAGCTAATGAAACCCGACGCCGCCGTTCTAGCGGCTCTCATTGCACTTTGCGGCGAAGGCATTTTGTTCGCTCAGCCAGCGGCTCCACGCATCGAGGGCAGGGGCGTTTCGGTGCGAGTGCCTGCCGGCTGGAAGTGCAACGAGCGCCTGGCGGCTGCCGGTGGACCGATCTCCTGCACGAACTCCGCAGAGCCCTATGCCAACGGCGGGCTGTTGCCGCCGGGCGGCGCGGAGATCGAAATCACCAGCGTGGCGCGGCCGGTGGTGCTGGACGCCTACGCGCGAGCCGAGTTGAAGGGCGTGCGCGACCTCAAGCTGACGGAATCGCCCGTCAGCGGTAAACCGGCGCTTAAGACGACCTACACCGATGAGACCGCGCCCGGCGTCTCGACGTCCAATATGGTCTATTACGTCGCCGAGGGCAACCGGTTGTACAAGTTCTATCTCAGTTACCGTACGGGCAACACGCAGGAGCGGTCCCTGATCCAAGTCTTCGATACCGTGGTTCGGGAGGCGGTCCTGAAGTGACTGCAGGTGTTCTCCTGGGTTTGGGTTTCGCACTTGCCGTGGCGGCGCAACCGCCGCCCGTCCTGCCGAACCTCGACTACTCGCCGGAAAGCCCGGACACTGCCCAGATAGACGCCTATCTCGCCCGCAAGAAATCCCCGATGGGCGGGATGGGCGAATCTTTTTCAACTTATGCGCGCGAGTACAACGTGGATCCGCGGCTGCTGGTGGCCATCGCGGGCGCAGAGACCACATTCGGCGGACACGTCTGCGCCGAGAGGAACTCGTGGAACTGGTTCTATCGCCGGAACTGCCCGCAGTCGCCGTTTCCCACCTACCAGGCCGGCCTGGAGCGCGTCGCCAAATTCATGCGGCTCAGCTATCTCAACCGGGGCTACGATTCCATCGAACTCATCCGTTACAAATATTGCGCCACGGGATGCGACCATTGGATCCCTCTGGTCTCGGCGTTTTACCGCGAAATGCCGTCGCAGGGCGCGGTGGCGTCACCTTTGCCTCCGCCTGCCGCGATTTCTCCCGTGCCGGTTTCGCAGGCTCCCAACCCGCAGGCGCCACCGCTGCGCGAAGGGCCGCGGATTTTCGGCCTGCCTCCTTTCGTGCTCTTCTTTGCGGCGGCTCTCATGGTCTCCGTATGGGTTTCCCGCAGTCTCTTCCGCTGAAGCCGGCGGCCTGTTGAACGCACAATTACAGGCGCGAAACAGCGAATCGCGGAAGCATTGCAAATCCCCGGGCCCTCATGTAAGCTATCAGAATCGAAATCGGACCAAGGGCGCTGATAGCCGCGTAATGCGGCGTTTCGAGATCTTAGAGAGCGGGCGGGATCGGGTGAATGCCGGCTAACAATCAGAGCGCGTGGGATACGAACAAGCCAGCCCGGCTGAAGGGATTTGAGCGCAAGGACGACAAAGTAGAAGCTGCCAGGGAGCCTGCGCCGCCGGAGGCGTCCGCTCCCGAGCCCGCGAACCGGGCGCGCTTGAACTTCCCGTCACGAACGCCGGTCCTGGGCGGGGATCCAACCAAAGAACCAGTCAAAGAAGAAGGGGACAAAGCGGCAGTCTCGCAGGTGGCGCCGCGGCCTCCGGCTCCGGCCGCGGCTGCGCCGGAAGGACCGCGGAATACGCCGGCGGCGAGGATCAATATCTCATCGGCGGCAGCCTGGCACGCGCCGGCCATGGCGGCGGGCAGCCAGCCGCGTAAGTCCGGAAATCGAGCTTATACTCCCGACCAGAACCCGGAGCGCGTTAACCGGCGCCAATGCTGGAAATATGATTTGTACGTCCGCTCGGGCCGCAAGCGGGCGGATGACGAGGCTAACTCGTACGCAGGCGGGGCACCGTCGCAATAAGTAATAGAATTCGCACTAAGTTGAAAAAGCAGTAAGGATCCGGCACGTGCCCGCCGGCATCCGGCAGGAGGATGGCATGAGTTCGAACGATCCGCCCGAGGGCCAGCCGCTGCAGTCGGCGCCGCCAGGAATCCAGCGATTGAATTCCGAAGCCCCGCCGCAGTCCGCCGATGACGTCTCCACCACCGGAGGGGGCGCGCCACCGCCATCCGGCGGCAAACCACCCGGCTCCTCTTCGAAAAATCTAGTGCGCCTGCTGATTCTGGCCGTGCTGGCATTCGGCGGGTGGTATTACTTCGGCCACAGCGGACGCGCCGGCGCCATGACCGAGGAAGAGTCGCCCATGTATCAGAAACAGAAGCTGGGGCCTTCGGCGCAACCGGCCAGTCTTACTGCGTCGGACGTCGATCGCGTGCGCGGCGATCGCGTCCGCGAGGCCGCCTTGCACGGCGACCCGATTCCCGGCCTGGCGAACCCCAGCCCCGAATTCGTGCAAGCGCTCAAGGACGGCAAGGTGCAGTTCTATGCCGTGCGCCTCTATGACACCTGCGTGGAGGATGGCGACGTGGTGACGCTACGGTTGAGCAGCGGCGTCGATATCGGACCCGTACCGCTGACCAACGCGGGGACAACCGTTTCTTTCCCGGTGGTGGCGAACGAGGCGCCGCAGGTGACGGTGATTGGCGTAAAAGACGGCACCGGCGGAATTACGGTAGGGGTACAGACGTCCGGGGGGATGTGGTACAGCGGCATCATCCCCGAGGGCGGCACGGAAACGATGCCGCTGACGGTGCGGTGAGGGGATATGTGGGGACGATTTGTGGGGCTGTGGGGCGATTCGCTGGCATTTCGCATTGCGGCGGCGATCCTGATTGTCGGCCTGTTCAAAATGTTCACCTGACAGCCGCCGATCGATTGAATCTGACCTATGTTGCAGAACCCGATCATACAACTGATTCTGATGTTGTTGGGCGCGTACACCGCTCTGCATACGGCGGAGAAATACAAGCCCGCGGATACGATTCTGCTCGCGCTCGCGGCCGTGTTTGTCATCGTGCTGTGGCTTTCGCGCTATTCCCGCGACAAGCTAGCCAATTTGCATAAAACGCCGGGTGTGGGTGCGCTCATCGACCTGGTGTTGCAAGTTTCGGGCGAACCGCCGATGGGCGGCGCGGTCTCGCAGCCGGCAGTCCGCCCGCAGCCGGCAGCTTATGCCGCGGCGCAGCAGCCGGCTGCGCGGCCCGCCGCCACGCCGGCCGTAGCGCCAGCGGCCCCTCCTCCGCCCAAACCGCAGCCCACCGAAGCCGAAAAGCTGCTGCTGAAGTACGACGGCGACTTTGCCACCGCCGGCCGCGAAATTCGCCGGCGGATTATCGGCCATGACGACGTCATCCGCGCCGTCATCGACCAGATCCGACGCAGCGTGCAGTTGCGCATCAACAGTCCGAACGCCTCCACCACGTCGCCTCTGGGCGTCTTTATCTTCGCCGGCCGACGCGGACTCGGGAAGCGCAGCCTGGCGATCGAGATTGGCAGCCGGATGTTCAAAGGCGGCGGCCTCGCGCTGGTCGATGTCTCCGATCCGAACGTCCACGCCGGGCTGATCGTCGCCGAAGCCCTGGCCAATCCCTATACGACATTTATTCTGGACAAATTCGAAGCCGCCAACGAGCGGATGCAGAACGACCTGTTGAGCATCGTCTCGGGTGCGCCGGTGAGCGATCCCAAGACCGGGGTGCGCGTAAGCTTCCGCAACACGCTGTTTTTCCTACTGATCCAGGGGACTGCCGATCGCATTCCGGCGCCCTCCCGCCAGGCCGGCGGCACGGGCCAGACGATGGTGGTGAACACCCTGGCGGACGACCTGCACATCGACAAGCGCCTCGCCTGGTCGATTCACGGCGTCTATCCATTCCTCCTTCCGCCGCTCATGCAACAGGCTGAAATCATCGCTGCGCTCATGGAGAACTCTTGCCGCAAGTACAACCTCCAACTGGGCCACGTCGACGCCTCAGTGCTGGCTCGCGAGGTAGAAATGGCGACGCAGGCGGGTGGGTTCGAACTTGCGCCGCCGCGCATTGAAAAGCTTCTGAACGGCCGTATCCTGGAGGCCGTTAACGCACAGCGCCCGTCGGTGGCCGTCACGGCTTCCGCCATGGAAACGCACGTCTGACCTGAGGTGAATGAATGCCGAGACTAGACAAGCTGACTGACCTGGCCGAGTTGGAGAGATTGCTGCAACAGCAGACGGCCGGGGAATCCCGCAACATCGACGCCGAACAGATGGCCGAGGCCCTGAAGGACCGGGTCAAAGGCCAGGACCACGTGGTGGACGAACTAGTCCGGCTGATCAAGCGGGAGTGGGCAAAGGAAAAGCGCAAGCGCCCCATCGCCAACCTGCTGTTCCTCGGCCCGACCGGAACCGGGAAGACGGAGCTTGCCAAGGCCATCGCCGAATATCTGTATGGCGACGACAAGGCCATGCTGCGCTTCGATTGCAGCGAATTCACCGGGCCGGAGGCGAAGACGCGGCTGATTGGCACTCCGCTGGGGTATGTCGGCTCCGGGCAGGGCGGGCAATTGACGCGGCCGGTAATCAACAATCCGAAGCGCCTCATCCTGTTCGATGAGATCGAGAAGGCCTACACCCAGGTGATGGATCTCTTCCTGCAACTCATGGGCGACGGGAGGCTTACCGAACAGGGCTCGGGCGAAGTGGCCGATTACACGCAGTCCATCATTATTCTTACCTCCAATGCCGAAGCCGAGGCGATCGGCAAATTACAGGAGGAGATGTCCGATTACCAGGAGATGGTCAACGCGGTGAAGGGCCACCTCTCCGCTACCGGCAAATTCCGGCCGGAGATCATCGGCCGCATCGATCGCGTGTATGTATTCAAGCCATTGGGCGGCATGGTGATGGCCGAGATCGTGGCGCTGAAGATGAGCAACCTGGCCAAGGAATACGGCCTGGAGCTGAGCTACGTCGATCCGCGCCTGATCTTCGATGCCATGAACCGGGGCAACAAGCTGAAGAAATTCGGTATCCGCGAGCTCGACCGCGAGATCGGCAACATGCTGGGCGAACATCTGGTGGCGGCAAAGCAGGCCGGCGGAAAGAAAATCCGGCTCGATATCGAGAATGACGGTGTAATCGGCATCAGCCCCGCTGACTGAGTCGCGCATGCCGGCCCCCTATTCGAGCGAACAGGTCCGCAAAGCCGGCCAGGCATTCTGGACTCCGACGGGCGGTGGCCTGCTGATCCTCGTCGCTATTCACCTCACTCCCAAGCCGATTGGAGAGGCGAATGTCCGCCTGGCCATGACGGCAGGCTACTTCGGAGCCCTGTTTGCCGTCCTGTGGGGGTTGGGCAAGCCGCGCGACAGCTATATGAAGGCGCTCTACGGCTGGCGCTACCGGGAAGGCGGCCCGGCCCTGGAGCAGCACGTCCGCCTCTATCTCTCCGCCCTCAACCGGCTGATCACCTCGCTCACCGCCGTCGTGGCCGTTTTTCTGGCTTCCATTGCGATTGGCGTGCTCGCCAAATGGCCGCCTCTGGACGTACTCGCTCCGCTGGTGGAACCGGCCGGGTGGGTGTGGTGGCTCTCGCTGATTACGCTGCTCGCCTTCCCCGTCTGGGGCCGATCCCGGATCAGCAACGTGACGCAGCGCAAACAGCTTTTCCGCGAGGCGGTCGATACGGCTGATTTCGTTCCCGAGAACATGCCCAAACTCGGGCAGCCGACGCAGACCCAGATCATCCGCCAGGCGCCCGCCGTGGAAGCCGTCCGCGACGGCCATTTCCGCGCCGGCGGCATCGAGTGGGATTGGGAAGATTTCTACAAGAACGCGGTGATCTTCGGCGCCAGCGGCACCGGCAAAACCGTCTGCGTTCTGAACGCGCTGCTGGATGGCCTGCTGGCTTCGCGCGAGCATGCCACGCAGCCGCCCTCCGCCCTCATTCTCGATCCCAAGGGCGATTTCCGCAGTAAGCTCCGGACTGCGGCTGCCGCCTATGGACGCGAGCGCGACATCGTGGTGATCGATCCCTTCGATTCCGCGCGCGGCATCCGCTGGAACCCTCTCGATTCGGACGACGACGAACTGGAAGTGGCCGCGCGTTTCACGGCCGCGCTGCAGGCGGTCGGCATGAAACCCGGCGATCAGGACGCCTTCTGGCTGGATTCCGCCCGGAAGTTCATCCGCCACGCGATTGCGCTGCTGCGCATCGTCAATGGCGAGGAGGCGCCGCCGAGTTTCGCGCAGATCAACTCCATCGCCGGCAGTATGAAGCGGCTCTCGGAGCTTGCCGACCAAGTGGCTGACGACGACCCGCGCGGGGACCAGTGCCTGGCCTTCTTCGCCGACGAATGGGCCCAATTGGCCGAGAACACGCGCAGCTCGAT
Source organism: Bryobacteraceae bacterium (assembly GCA_035508655.1). Taxonomy (GTDB): domain Bacteria; phylum Acidobacteriota; class Terriglobia; order Bryobacterales; family Bryobacteraceae; genus DATGMB01. Next base: position 9,249 of record DATJMP010000132.1, on the reverse strand, counting down.
TCTGGCCTACATCACCAACATGATCGATCCGTTTCTGATGCGGCCCTACGCGGATGTCTTTTCCGGCCGGTCGGACCTGCGCATCTCCGATGTGGTCGATGGCGGCAAGATCCTCTACGTCTACATGCCCATTGCCGATAAAGAGGCCATGTCGAAGGTGATCTGCACGTTCGTCAAGCTTGAGTTCTTCCGCGAGGTGCTGAAGCGGCCCAACAAGGAGCGCGCCAGCTTCTTCTTCTGCGACGAGTTCCAGGCGTTCTTCACGGTCACGCAGGGAAAAGGCGATGCCGATTTCTTCGAGCGCTCGCGACAGAGCAACCACGCCAACATCATCGCCACCCAGAACGTTCCCGCTCTCATGAAAGCGGCTTCGGACCGCGAATCGGTGGTGCAGAACCTGCTCGGCAACTGCGCGGTCAAAATCTTTTTGCGCAATACCGACGACAAAACCAACGAATATGCCTCCAAACTGTTCGGGCAGCAGGTAGTGGCGATGGCGGGCTCCGGCATGAGCCAGGGACACGGGCGCCACGGCGATTCGGTGAATGTTTCCGCGAATCGCCAGTACGACCAAAAGGTGCGCCAGGAGGAGTTCGTCAATCTGGCCGTGCCGTCGCGCGCCGATGGCATCGAGTACGCCGAGACCATCGTCCACCTGGCTTCACGTGGCCGCGTGACGAAGGAAAGGCTGCGCTGGAAGGTGCATCCGTTACGGGATGACGCCTGAGAATCGGAATGAAGAACCTCGGCTGCATTGTCAAGCTGGTGATGATCGTGGTAGTGCTGTTTTTTGTCTTGTGGCTATATACGACTGGCATCCGGTTCTTTGTTCAGACGTATTGGTGGATGTATCCGTAAATCGGGAGGAGTGCAAATGAGCGATAACGATGGGCCCACTTTGTCGGAAGAGCAGAAGAAACAGGTTCAGGAAGCAGGGAAAAAGCTGCACGACGCGGGCGTGCGGGAGAATCCGAAGGCGCGTGAGGGGCCGGACGACACGCCGCGGCAGCCTCCGACCGGCGGTGGCTCGCCGAACCGGCGTCGGCAGCCGGAGGGCTATTCCGCTCCCGTCGAGGATTCGACCAAGACACGGGACCGGAGCCGTTGACCTGCTGCCGCCAGAAGCTGTACCGCCATGGACGAAAAAAAACAGGGCAAAGTGACCGACGCGCAGCTGGAGGCCAAACGCCGGAAGGCGGCAGAGCAGCTTTGGTCGGTGAAGGATCCGAACGACCCGCGCCACAAACAGCTCGAAGGCCGTTACAACGAGCTCGAAAAGGAGCGTTTCACCCGCCAGGGCAATAATCCCGCCGATTATAAGTACAAGCACGATGCCCGCCAAGAATTCGAGTTCAAGGAGGACCCGGCGACCGGCGAGAAGACTGCCACCATGGCGAAGCACCCGGACGGCTCCGAGTACCATCTGCGGAAGAGCGACGAAGTCATCAATTGGCGGAAGGACACCGAGATCGGGAAAAAAGAGAGCCTTGACGCCCAACGGGATGTCGGACGAGGGGGCGGTGACGATGCCGGCCATCTGATCGGAGCGCAGTTCGGCGCCGATCCGGCGGATAAGCGGAATCTGACGCGGCAGGAGCTTGTCCAAAACGAAAACGGAGCCTTCCACGCGGAAGAGATGCAGACTCGCAAGGAGGTCGACGGGGGGCGGCGGTGCGGCATCGAGGTGAAGGTGAATTCCGCCGGAGAGAGGTCCTATCGCACCGCGGAAACCTACGACCTCTCGGCGGACGGCAGGCGCATCCGAGATCCCAAAAAGGAGAAGGAGCAGCAGGACCATCAGGTGCTCTACGGCGACTTCCCCAATGCAGCCACGCGCGGAGGATCGCGGGCCGAGGTGTACGCCCACGCAAAGGAAACCAGAGCCGCCGTCGCCAACACCAGCGATGAGGAGCGGCGCCAATGGGCCCAGCAGGCGCGCCGCGATCCCTCATCCGTTGTCATCAAGAACGAGCCACGCCGGCCGCCGCCGGGCTATACCAGTCCGGACCCTGGTCCCAAAACCCCAGAGAAAACCCGGGGTGGCAGATAAGCCGAGTCAATGGAGTGTCCGCATGGACGATAAGGATTACAGCAAAAAGAGCGACGAGGATCTCCAGGCCGAGCGTGACAAAGTCGCGGCCGACCTCCGGTCCACTCCCAAAAACGACGCGCGCCACAAGGAGCTCGAGACCCGCTACAACCAGATCGAGAGCGAGCAGCGCACCCGCGCTCCCAAGCTCAACGACCAGCAGCGCCAATCTTTCCGTCCCGGCGAAGAGCCCGAACTGCGGTACTTGCCGCCGGGTTCGCGGCTTCAGAAACACGCCGATTCAGACGCCGTGGCGCAGGACAAGCCGATGAGTCCGTATTGGAGCTCCTCGGAGTCGACGACCATGAAGGACGGCCGCCACGCCGCCGGCGCCAACGAGGTCTCCGGGCGCTATGGCGGCGATCCGGAGAAGTTCCAGCAGCACCAGCGCATGAATTCGGCGGTGAGTTACGACTGGAACACCAAGGCGAACCAGCGGGTGGAGGTCGAGCTGAAAAACGGCCAATACGCATACGTCGGCCGCGCCAACAACATGCCGTATCACAAAGACAATCCCAACGTCACCATGATGGGCGGCGACTACCAGACCGTGGCGCCGGGTTTGAAGCAGGAAGATTACAAGATAGTGGATAAAGGTCCGGTGGTGGCCGGCAACGTGGAAGAGCAGAAGAAGCAAAATGAAGCCGCGGCCGCCGAGCGCCTCAACGGCTCGCCGCGCACTCCGCCTTCGGGCGGCGGCGGAGGCTCGGCGCGCCGTCCGCCCGCCGGTTATACCAGCCCCTCCCCCGAACCCAGCACTCCGGAAAAAGGCCGAAGCCGATGAATCCCGAGCCCGAACGCCAACGTCTCCAGCCTTCGCTCGATCCGCGCCGGGCCGATGCGGCGATTTCCCGAGTGGAGCCGCCCGCCGCGCCCGCGTCCGCGTCCGGTGCCGGCCCGGCTGCTCCGGCGCCGGTCTCTCCGGCCGCGCGGCGGCCGGCCATTGTAACGCGCTTTCAGAAAGTCGTGCGTGTGCTTTCCGTGGCTCTCCTGCTGGGCGCCGCCGGGCTGATCGTGACCGGCCAGGATCCTCAAATGGACGCGCCGCCTCCGCCACCCGCCGTGGCCGCACAAGCCGAAAGCGTCCCCAACGAGATCGTGGTCGATCTCCGCGACGACATCACCGATGGACAAATCGCGGACCTGCAGAGGCAGTTCGGCATCGTCCTGCGTTACAAGAGCCCGCTTTCCGTGAAGCATAAACTCATGGTCGGCACGGTGGATCCCGCCCGCCGGGACGCCGTGATAGAAGCCATGCGGCACCATCCCCTGGTAGAGGCGGTCGATCGCCAGGACATCTATCGCCTGCAGAACCGGACCTTCGTTCCCAACGACCCCAATTACAAAGACCAGTGGCATCTGAAGATGATTGGAATGGAGGAGGCCTGGACGTACACCAAGGGCTACGGCGCCACCGTGGCCGTCATCGATTCCGGGGTAGGCTTCATGCAGGGGAACGCGTACATGCGCCCGCAGGACTTCACCGAGATGAAGTTTCGCGCGGGCCACGATTGGGTAGACGGAGACGATATGCCGGCGGCCGAAGATGAGCACGCGCACGGCACGCACGTCGCGGGCACCATCGCCGAATCCACAGACAACGGGGTTCTGGGGGCGGGCGTCGCTCCCGAAGCTGCCATCGTACCGCTCCGGATAGCCGACGCCCAAGGGAGGGCCGACACCGATAATTTCGCGGAGGCCCTTCAATATCTGGCGGACAATCCCACCAACGTTGCCAACATGAGCATGGGCAGCCCTCGGCCGAACCAGGTTCTGGAGAGGGCCCTCAAGATGGCTTACGACAAGAACGTCACCCTGGTTTGCTCCGCCGGCAACAGCCCGCGGGGTCAGCCGGTGTTGATGTACCCCGCGGGCTACAAGGAATGCATCTCGGTTAGCGCTGTGGGCCCCAGCGGCCTGATCGCGTTTTACTCGCACTGGGGCCCCACGCTGGACATCGCCGGGCCCGGCGGAGATCAGAGCCAGCGGGACGAAGACGGCGTTTGCCAGAACACGATCGTCACGGAACGCGGCCGCAAGTATGACGGTTTTGTCTGCCTGCAGGGAACATCCATGGCCGCCCCGCACGTCACCGGCGTGGCGGCGCTGCTCGCTGCCGAGGGAATCAAAACTCCGAAGGAGATCCGCTCGATCCTGCGCAAGACGGCCACCGGCGGCCAACCGGCGGCCACCGCCGATCACTACGGCGCGGGCGTCTTGAACGCGGCAAAAGCCGTGAAATCCGTAGCGCGCGCCACCCGCGCCGATTATCTTCGCTGGGGTCTCTCCGCGGCCGGCATCCTCATCGCCATCGTTCTGGGCCGCAACCTGCGCCATCCTACCGATCCGATGTTCTTCGCCCACAAAGTCGCGATCGCTTTGGCAGCAGGCCTGCTTTCTCCGATGCTGATAGAGAAAATAGCCGGCTTCGGATCGTTGTGGAACCTGGTGGGGCACAGCGTCGTCCTCGCCCTGCTGTTCCTGTGGGCGCCGCCGGTGGACCGCAGCGGCGTGTGGCAGGCCGGCGGCTTCGCACTCGGCCTCATGATCCACCTGGCCCTGGACGCGGACTCGCTGAGCGTGCCACTGCAGGTCTTTCCACCGTGGCGGATCCAGATCTGGCTGTACGCCAACCTGGCGGTGGGTTTCCTGTTTCTAATGGGGGCCATCATTTCGCGCCGCAAGCCGGTGGCACAAGCGGGTTACGCATAGGTCATCGCGCGGCGTTTGTGTCCCAGATCTGAATGCGTACTTCGTTTGCCAGGGGAGCCATCTGATACACCACTCCGCCCTGCTGCCGGAAGGCCTCCACGGGCTGAACTACAGGCTCAGATGACAACCCCTGCAACTCGGCAATGGCACGGCCGTCCGGTGCAAACTTCCGAATTACGGTCTGCACATCGATGGTAGAGGAAGCCGCGCCACTCTCGATCGCCACGTAGCTGTTGCCTTGGGCATCTCTGCCGAGCCGCCGCAGCGAGACCATCCGGCGGCCCTGGGCCTCGAAGAACACCTCGAGCGGCGTCCCGCTTCCCGCCGCGCCCGGAACGTCCGTGATGGTTCCGTGGGCGGCGTTGATCAGCTTCGCCTGGCCGGCGTCCGCTTCCGTGGCGGCGATCAGTCCCGCCGGCGCCGGCTGGGGCGGCCCGAAATTGCCACGTGCATCACGAGTATGGATGTACCGCCGGGAATCCACGGCATTCACCGTTTCCAGATCGCCGTTCTCCCGGATGCGGATGGTCTCGGCACTATACTGGATCGGCAGTTCCCAGCGGAAAGCCCCGTTGGCGTCGTAGCTGACCAGGCGGCCGCGCAGCGGATCGGTGATCAGGAACCCGCCATCCTGCATGATGTCGAACCCGGTGGGGCCTTCCGGCAACTCATCTGCGCCGCCGGCGCTCAGGGTAAGGGCGGCTTTGTTCCCGGCTGCATCCGGGTTGGCCGGCTGCTCTACGGGAAGCGAGAGGCTGCGCGTGACGGGAATGGAACGGAGCCCCCCCGGGACTGCGGGTTTCGTCCCGCCGCCGCAGCCGGCCGAGAAAGCAAGTACTGCCGCCAGCGCGGTCCAGAACGTCCGGGGGCCCGGGTTCATTCGACCACGTTCCGTAGCCGCAGGGCGTGGTAACGCCGGAAGCGCGCCCAGGTGCTGCGCTCGTTGCGAATTACGCGGCTGGCGGGGCCGTTGGCTTCGTAGACGATGGGGCCGCCATCCGGCCGGTAGCCCGCGAAAAGAACAACGTGGGAGCCGGGCAGGTCCAGCGCATCGCCCGGCTTCAGGTTCGTGAAAACGTCACCGGGGACGGGATCGGCGATGTCGGTCAGATTGCGCGTGGAATATGGATGGTTTCCCCGTTTGCCCCAGGCCTGGCTGACAAATCCGGAGCAATCCGTGCCGGCGGCACAGGCCAGCACGCCATTCCAACTGTGCGATCCGGCCGCATAACCCGACCGCAGTTTTGGCACCAGATTTTCGGGGCCGTCGCTGCCGCCCCAGCGATACGGCACGCCCTGTACCGTCTGGTTCGGGAGAAAGGGCGACCGATAAGGAGCACGCGTGCAGGAGACCTGCCGATTCGTCGCGCCGCATACCCACGTCAACTGCGCGAACTCGTCCGCACGCGCCAGAACCTGGGCGCGCGTAATTCCATTAGCCGGCGTTTGGGGAGCGGGGGTCCGATTGCCAGCAGCATTCGGCGATTTTCCAGGCGCGGGCGTTGTGGGAGTGGATGGCGCCGCCGCGCGGTTCCCCGGCGCACTGGGTGGGACCGCCGCCGCCGGCACCGCGCCCTTGGATGAAGAGCCAGCGGCAGGCGAAGCCGACGCCGGAACGGGGCCTCCGGGCGCGGCCGCCGGCGCCGCTTGCGTTCCGTGGCCTGACGATGGCGCCGAGCGGTAAATCCAGAGGTAACAGCCGAGCACCACACCCACCAGAAATGCGGAGCCCGAATACAGCCACGTGACCGCCCGGCGGGTTTTCGGCGCAGCCGCAGCCGCAACGCGCGATGGAGACGCCGCGGCATATTCCTCCGGCTGTGGCGGCGCGGTCGCCGGCGCCACTGCCGCGGCCGGTTGTGCCTTGAGGAGTTCCGCCGCCGATTTGGGCCGCTGCCGCGGATCCGGCTGCACCATCGGCGCGATCTCGGCGACCAGATCCGGCGGAATGTTCAGCGGCAACTGGGGAGGCGCCTTGCGCATCTCGCACGCCTCATGCAGCGTTTGTCCCATCGGCACTTGCCGGCCCCCGGCCGCTTCGGCCAGCACCAGGCCGAAGCTGTAAATATCGCTCGCCGGCCCGACCTTTGCCCCGAACAGCCCGAACTGCTCCGGCGAGGCGTAGGCCAGGTTGCCTTTGAATCCTGCCACTGTGCCGGTATTGGCGGTGTGCACGGCGGCCACTCCGAAGTCGATCAGCTTGGCCTCTTCCACGCGCCCGTCGGGAAGAATGATGTTTCCGGGGCTGATGTCGCGATGCACGACGCCCGCCGCGTGGGCCGCCGCCAAGCCTTGTGCAATCCGGCGCTTGAGCGCGATCACCTGGCTGCCGCTGAGAGGCCCGTCCTTCAGGACCTCCGCCAGCGAATCACCCTGCACCAGTTCCATGATCAGGTAAACGCCGCGCTCGTCCTGCAACTGGTCGAAGCAGCGCACAATCGCCTCGTGCTGCACCTTCAGCAGCGCCGCCGCTTCGCGGTCGAATAAGTCTTTAATGGCGCGGTCGGACACCAGGTCCGGGCGGATCACCTTGATCGCGCGCGGCGTACCCTGGTTGCGGTGCACCGCCCGGTACACCCAACCCATGCCGCCCCCTCCCAGCACGCCGGTAATCTCATACGTCCCGAACAGCACCGTTCCCACCGGCAATTGCGAAGTCTGCGGGCTCATGCGATTCTCCTAGCGGCGATTCTGCTCCAGGTACTGCAATTGCTGGTAAGCGGTTCCCAGGTAGCTACGAGCCCCGTCGGCGTCGCCCGTGTCGAGCGCCCGCTTCGAGCGTGCCAACGCGTCTCGCAGGCTCAGCATCGCTGTCTGCAGATCCACGCGAAACACGCCGCGATTCATTTCGGTCTGCCGTTTCATTTGATCGAGGTTCGCCAGGACGGCTTCCGCGCGCGGAGAAAGCTGATTATAGAAATCGCGAAGCTGGCGGAGGTCGTCCGAGTTCCGCGGATCGGCCGCCGTTGGATTGGTCGGAGAGGCCCGGCTCGGCGTGGGTGGAGCCGGCGCCGGCTGTACGGGTCGCACCGGTACCTGCGGATTTGCGTTGCCGGTGCCGCCGCCCACCGGTGGATTCCCTCCCACCGGATTTCGTCCGGGCGCCGCCGGTTGAACCGGCTGCTGCCTGCCCGCAGGCCCCTGTCCGGAGCCGCTGATCTGGCCGCCTCGCGCGGTGGGAATCGGTTGCGGCGCGGATCCGCCCGACGGTGCAGGCGCTGGAATCGATCGCCCTCCGCCCGGTTGCACAGGCGCTCTGCTACCCCCGCCCGATGGAGCAGGCTGCACCGGTGTCACAATCGGAGCCGGAGGCTTGGTGCCCGAAGAAGGCGCTGGCGCGGGCTGTGGCGGCGGAGCCACAATCGGAGCCGGAGAACCGCCCGGCCCCTGGGAGCCACCGCCCGGCTGCACCGGTGCGGGCTGCGGTCCTGTTCCCGGTGCGACAACAGGCGGTTGAGCCGGGACCGAGCTGAGGCCGACCTTGGCTCTCAAGTCGTATTTCGACAGGTCGTACCTCCGGTCCACCTCATCCATGGCGAAATACGCCCCGCCGGCCGACAAGCCGCACAGCAGCAGCCATCCGCCAACCAGCCGGGCCAAATTCATTGCGGGTTCCCCGGCAGAAACTTCCTCGTGGGGACGGAACTCCGCGTGGGTGGCGGAGGCGGACCTTGCAGCAGCGGCGGAAGCGACGACGCCTTCTGCAAGACATCGCCCGGCCTGGCGCGAGACGGCTGGCCGCCCTCCACGTGTGCAATCGACAGCGCGCCCTGCACATCTTCTATTACTACTGTCTCCACGCGTTCCCGGATCGGCTGCTTCTGCCCGTTCGAAAGCGTGATTTCCTTTGTAATCGTGCGTACATCGTAACGTTCGCCGACCGATATCTTCAGCTCCTGCCCCCCTTCGATGTAGACCTTGGTCCCATCGACGCTATTGACTACTGGAAGCCGCTCGCCCGACGCCGCGACAGGCGGGCCCCCACCCGCGCTCGCTGAATTTTGCAGTGGCGCGCCGGGATGTTGGATCGGCGGCAGTGCCGCGGCCCTCGTGATGATGGCTTGGGAGACCGACGCCGCCGCCTTGGCCAATGCCTTGGTGAGTGCCTCGGAAAGGGCCGAAGGTATATCCCCCTGCGATTCACTGCTCACGCCGCTGAGGCTACTGGCGAGAGGATCCGTTCCCTCCCCATCCGCCTCCTGCATCACCTGGATCGTGCCGGTTTGGGTGCTGATCAGACGCGCCATGATATGTACCTTGGCTTTAGCCTCCCGGGCGCCCATCAGCTTTTTGAATACTTTCATGTTGGAATCCGACACGGTCGCATTGGCGGAAGTCACTTCTCCTAGCACAATGCCATCCACGTTCAATAGCCGGCCCAGTTCGGCCGCACTTCCCGGATCGAACCGCTCATCATATTTCCGGCCCTGCTCCTTCAGAATCCGTTC
>DATJMP010000131.1:0-4329 GCA_035508655.1 Bryobacteraceae bacterium | reverse complement strand
CGCGCTCGAGGAATTCGCCGCCGGAAAGCGGAAGTCGCTGGACGCCGTGAACTACGGTGTGGAAGATGGGCTGCGCAGCGCGCAGTTGCCCAATTACCCGGTCGGAGGCGGAGGCCGCCGCATGGCCGATGGCACCCTCTGGTTCACCACCACGCGCGGCCTGGCGGTATTCGATCCGCGCACCCGCGGCGAGGCGAGCATTCCGCCCATCGTGCACCTGGTGGAGATGACGGCGGACGAAACCCCCATCGATCTCAGCCGTCCCGCCCGGCTGCCGCCCGGCGTGCAGAGCGTGCAGATTCGTTACACGGCCATTCATCTGAGCGCTCCGGAGCTGGTGCAGTACGCGTACCGGCTCGACCAGGTGGATCCCGGTTGGGTCAGCGCGGGCACGCGCCGCGTCATCAATTACAACAGCCTGAAGCACGGCCAGTACCGCTTCACGGTGCGGGCGCAGTTGCCGGGCGGGGCGCCCGTCGAGCAGTCGTATGCCTTCGTGGTGCTGCCGCATTTCTACGAAACCGCCTGGTTCCGGCTGCTGTGCGCCGCCGCGGTGCTGCTGGTCTGCTGGGCGGCATATCAGTGGCGCCTGCGGCAGATCCGCTACCGTTTCTCGCTGGTGCTCGAGGAGCGCGCCCGCCTGGCTCGCGAAATCCACGACACCCTGGCGCAGGGTTTCGTGGGCATCTCCTCGCAGCTCGATGCCGTTGCCATGGCCATGCCGGAAGACGCCACTCCCGCCCGGAAGTTTCTCGATATGGCCCGCCGCATGGCGCGCCACAGTCTGACCGAGGCCCGCCGCTCGGTGATGGACCTGCGCTCCAGCGTGCTCGAAGGCCAGGACCTGGCCGCCGCGCTGCAATCGGGCACGCGCATGTGGACCGCCGGATCGGGCGTGGACGTGGACGTGGAGGTTTCGGGCGACCAGATCGAGTTGCCGCAGGAATATGAGCAGCACCTGCTGCGCATCGCCCAGGAGGCCGTGACCAATGCCCTGAAGCACGCCGCCGCCAGGCGCATCCTGATCCGCCTCCATACCGAGGCGCGCAAGCTCTACCTGCGCATCAAAGACAACGGCCGCGGGTTCGAACAACAGGATGTTTTTTCTTCCGTGGGCGGCCATTTCGGCCTCCTCGGCATGCGCGAGCGCGCCGAGCGCCTGGGCGGCCAGCTTCGCCTGGCCAGCCATCCGGGAGAAGGAACGGAAGTGGAAGTAATGGTGCCATTGCCATGAGCGAAACGATTCGTATTCTCGTTGCCGAGGACCACCTGGTCGCCCGCGTCGGCGTTACGACCATCGTCAACATGCAGCCCGATATGACGGTGGTCGCCGAAGCGGCCAACGGGCAGCAAGCTGTGGAAATGTATCGCGAGTATCAGCCCGATGTGGCTCTGCTCGACCTGCGCATGCCCGGGATGGGGGGAGTGGAAGCCGCCACCGCCATCCGCGCCGAATTTCCCAACGCGCGCATGATCGCTCTCACCACCTACGGGGGCGATGAGGATATCCGCCGCGCCCTCAATGCCGGCGTGCAGGCTTACCTGACCAAAGACGTGCTGCACGATGAGCTGCTCAAAGCCATTCGCGCCGTGCATGCCGGCCAAAGCTATCTGCCAACCGCCGTCGCCGCGGCCCTGGCAGCCCAGATGCCCCGACCGGATTTGAGCGCCCGCGAAGTACAGGTCCTGGAACTGATCGTTCGCGGGCTGGCCAATAAGCAGATCGCCTATTCGCTGAATATCGCGGAGCACACGGTCAAAAACCACGTCAAGAACATTTTGAGCAAGTTAGGCGTCCAGGACCGGACACAGGCGGCGACGGCGGCCATCCAGCGCGGGATTATCCATCTGTAAGCGGACCCAATAGCCCCAAAGGGCTATCCGGCCCTCCCCCGTCGGCGTCATTGGCCTTCTCCCGTACATCGAATATCATAGTCCTATCAGGTCCCACGTCAGCGCCATCGCAAACGCTGTACGTCTGTGTAAACCGGAATGTGGATAGTCCGACTCGCCCTTAGGCGTCCCTATACCTTCGTTGTCATGGCATTGCTCATTGCCATTCTTGGAACGAGCGCCATTATTTCCATGCCGGTGGATATTTTTCCGTATATCGATATCCCCGTGGTCAGCATTGTCTGGAGCTACAACGGACTGACGCCCGAGGAGATGGAAAAGCGCATGGTCACCATCTTCGAGCGCGCCATGACCACCACCGTCAACGACATCGAACACATCGAGTCGCAGTCGTATAGCGGTGTCTCCGTGGTGCGCGTCTATTTTCAACCGAACGTGCGCATCGATATGGCGCTCGCGCAGGTGACCGCGATTTCGCAGACCCTGCTGCGCATTTTCCCGCCCGGCACATTTCCGCCCAATATTCTGAAGTACGACGCTTCGAGCGTGCCGATTCTGCAGTTGGGCTCCGAAAGCAAGACCCTCAGCGAGCAGGCCATCTTCGACTTGGGCCTGAATTTCATCCGCACCCAGTTGGCGACCGTGCAGGGCGCCTCCGTGCCGCTTCCATATGGCGGCAAATTCCGCCAGATTATGGTCGATCTCGATCCGGATGAGCTTTACGCCAAGGGGATCTCGGCGACCGACGTCTCGAATGCGCTGAGCGCGCAAAGCCTGATCCTGCCGGCCGGCGACGCCAAGATCGGCGATATCGATTACCAGATCAAGGTCAACAGCAGCCCGCGCACTCTGGCGGAGATGAACAACCTGCCGATCAAGGTGGTGAACGGCGCGCCCGTGTACATCAAAGACGTGGCGCAGGTGCGCGACGGATATGCCGTGCAGACCAGCATCGTGCGCACCAACGGTACGCGCGGCACCCTGATGACCGTATTGCGCAACGGCCGGGCGTCCACGCTCTCGATCGTCAACGCGGTGAAGGCCGTCCTGCCGAAGATCCTAGCCGGGATGCCGCCCGAACTGCACGTCCGGGAGCTTTTTGACCAATCTATTTTTGTGCGCGCGGCCATTGCCGGCGTAGTGCGCGAAGCCGCCATCGCCGCTTTCCTGACGGCCCTGATGATCCTGCTGTTCCTGGGAAGCTGGCGCAGCACCATCATCGTCTGCATCTCGATTCCGCTGTCGATCCTGACTTCGCTGGCTATCTTGAGCCTCATCGGCGAAACCATCAACGTGATGACCTTGGGCGGGCTGGCGCTGGCCGTCGGCATCCTGGTGGATGATGCCACCGTGGAAATCGAGAACACGCATCGCAACATGGCCATGAAAAAGCCGCTGGTGCGGGCGGTGCTCGATGGCGCGCAGCAGATCGCCGCGCCCGCGTTCGTATCCACGCTTTCCATTTGCATCGTGTTCGTGCCGGTGCTGCTGCTAACTGGCGCCGCCAAGTATCTGTTCACCCCGCTCGCGTTGGCCGTGGTTTTCGCCATGCTGGCTTCCTACCTGCTCTCGCGCACCTTGATTCCCAACATGGTGCACTACATGCTCAAGCCCGAAGTGAAACTCTACGCTCTTGGCGCGCACGGGGAATCGGCCGGCGGGAAAGGCCTCATCTGGCGCGTGCATTACCTGTTTAACCGGCGCTTCGAGCTGATGCGTTCTTCCTACGCCGGTCTGCTGCACTGGGCGCTCGACCACCGTGGCCCGTTTCTGGCCGGATTCGGCGTCTTCGTGGCCGCGTCGCTTTGCCTGAGTTTTTGGGTGGGCCGCGACTTTTTCCCGACGGTCGATTCCGGCCAGATGCGTCTGCACGCCATGGCCCCCACCGGCACGCGCATTGAAGAAACCGAAGTCTTGTTCGGCAGGATCGACGCCGAAATCCGCCGCGTGATTCCGCCCAACGAGATCGACACCATCATCGACAACATCGGTATTCCCTTCGGCGGCTTCAACCTGGCGTTCGGCGATTCGACTACCCTGGGCTCCGGCGACGGTGACATTCTCATCTCGCTCAAGGCCGATCAACACGGTCCCACGGCCGAATATACCGACCGGCTGCGCAAAGACCTGCACGAGAAGTTTCCGGGCGTCGAAGTTTTCTTCGAGCCGGCCAACATCACCAACCAGATTCTGAACTTCGGCCTGCCCGCTCCCATTGACCTGCAGGTGGTGGGGCGCGATCCGCACAACTACCAGATCGCCCGGACCATCGAGCAGCGCATTTCACGAATCCCCGGCGCGGCCGACGTGCACATCCATCAAATCGTCGACTATCCCGAAATCGACATCGATGTGGATCGCAATCGCGCCGGCCTGGTCGGTCTGCAGCAGCGGGACGTGACCAACAGCCTGCTGATCTCGCTCAGCTCCAGCGGGCAGGTGGCGCCCAACGAGTGGCTGAATTGGAGCAACGGC
>DATJMP010000130.1:0-11808 GCA_035508655.1 Bryobacteraceae bacterium | reverse complement strand
CAGCTTGGAATCCAACTCACCGAAGCTAGTTGGTTGGTTCCGGGCCGGGTCGAGAGCGGACTCCGGACTATATCAATTAGAAGTCACGAATCGAAGTTTGACAGTGGAGCTTTTGGATCCTGGGCGGCGGCTGGCCGACTGCTGCTCCGAGGGATTCGTGCGGACCACCTATGACTTCAAGAACGGGTACTTCGTGCAAAGGGGAGCGCAGGAGTTCGGGAACGTCGAATCGCCCGGCCCTAAACGACCAAATCCAAAGTAGCCACCGAGCCTGGGAGCACCCTACGCCGCTGGCGGCGCGCTCACCTGTCCCGCTGTTCCAAACCACTCCGACTCCGCCGCCGTCTCCCCCGTCCGCCGAATGGCGCGCAGCAGGTCCAGCGCCTCCGGCAGCGCGAACTGCTCGCCGATGAACGCCTCCAGAAACCGCCCGCCGCGCACTTCGCCCCGCGATTCCATCCGCCGCAGCGGCACCAGCAGCTCCCGCCAGGCCGGCGCCAGCGGCTCCCGCGCCGCCGCATCGCGGAACACCACGCCCCACCGCGCCAGCATCTGCCGCGCGAACCGCTCCGCCCGGTCCTCGGACAACTTATCGCTATGCCGCAACAGCGCCCACCGTCCCGGCGCGTGGCGCGGGCGCGCCGTCCGCCCCCGTCCTTCCCCGCGCCGCCGCTTGGGATCGAGCAGCGCCCGCAGATTCTCGAAACCGTCCGCCGTTACCAGCCCGGCCGCCACCAGCTCCCACAGCCCGTCTTCTACTTCGCTCGCCAGCCGGCCCGTCGCGCGGGTCAAATCCGCGAAGAAGCAAGCGCCCCGAGCCTCCAGCGCCGAAAGAATCTCGCGCGCCGGATGCGAGAGCGAATCCCGCGGCGCAAGCTCCGCCGTCGGATGACCATGTGGAAGCAGCCAATGCGCGTCCTCGCGCAGGAAAATCGCCAGCGGCGCGACCCGCGTCGGCCGCACCCGCCGCCCATGCGGTGCGTCGCCTTCTTGGCCCGCCGGCCGCTCGAATGCCGGATGCGGCGAGATCCGCCCCCAGCTCACTTCGCCCGCCAGGCACAGCTCGTCCAAAAATTCCGGCTCGTATCGCGCCACGCGCCGCGGCAGGATCACCGTCTCCCACGCCGCCGCCGCAAATTCGCACCCCTGCAACTGCCGGATGATGGCCAGCGTCCCATCCGTGCCGTGCAGTTGCGTGCCCGGCGCGAGGTGCTGCCACCGGTTCAGAAACGCGTAAAAGGCCGCCGTCGAGACCGGCTCGATCTCCCGCCGCAGCCGCCCGATGGTCAGCCGGTGAATCCGCGCCAGGAGCCGCCGGTGGCACCATTCCAGCTCCTCCGCGACTCGCGGCGTTGCGGGTTGACCGAACTGCTCTGTAAACGCTTCGGGCCGCTCCGCCGGAGTCGGCATGCCGCCCTGCCAAGGGCTGAATTTGCCGCGCAGGATCTGCCCTTCGGCTTCCAGTTGCGCCAGCGCCTGCACCACCAGGTCCGCCGGCATCGCCAGCTCGCGCACGAAATCCGACGCCCGCTTCGGCCCCGAGCACTCAAACCATCCCCGCAGAATCTCCGCCGCGCACCGCTCCGGCGATTCCGGAATCGCTCTCATCCCCGCAGGCGCCTCGAGCGCCGGCTCGAAAACTCCGTTCGGATAAACCGTTTTTGCGAGGTCGACCCGCTCCGCCGCCACCCAAAACACGCGCTCTCCGAGCCGCATCGCACTAGCCCGGCGATTCGCGATCAGCTCCTCCATGTAGGGGCCGGGCATGCCCGGCCCGCTCCCGACCGCCGGCATCACCCCGAACCCCAGCAGCGCCTCGTGCAACTCATCCGCATCCCGCATCGGCGGCCACGCCTCCGACGCTACCTGCGCGATCGCCTCCGCGTCCAGCGCGCCCGCGCCCTCCGCGTATTCCTCCGGCAGCGTACGCCGCATCGCCACCGCCCGCGCCCGCCGTTCCTCGAGCGGCGCATCGTCCAGGTACGCATACGGATTCGCGTTCAGGATTTCGTGCGAAAACGGCGAGGGCTCCGGCGTATCGATCGCCACCGTCTCCACCTGCCCGTCGTGCATCGCCTCCAGCAGCCGTTCCAGCCCGCCCAGATCCATCGCCTCGTACAGGCAATTGCCGATCGTCTCCTTCACCAGCGGATGATCCGGAATTCGCACCTCGCCCGTCAGGTTCTCCGGGCACGCCGCCTGGTCCGGAAACACCGCCGCCATCAGATCGTCCGCGCGCATCCGCACCAGCGGCGCGGGCATTTTGCGCCCGCCCTGGAACCGCGGAATCGCCAGCGCCCGCGTGGCATTCCACCGCCAGCGCGCCGTAAACATCGGCGCCGGCAGCAGCGCCTGCGTCAGCACTTCCTCCACCGTCGCCGGACGCAGAAATTCGAAAACAACCTCCAGCGGAAAGGAATGCTGCTCTCCCAGCGAAATCACGATGCCGTTATCCGTCGCCGCCGCCTGCAATTCGAAATTGAACGACCGGCAGAACCGCTTCCGCAGCGCCAGTCCCCATGCCCGGTTGATCCGGGCACCGAACGGCGCGTGCAGCACGAGCTGCATTCCGCCGCCTTCGTCGAAGAATCGCTCCGCCACCACCCGCCGCGTGGTCGGCATCGCTCCCAGCGCCGCCTGTCCCGCCAGCACGTACCGCAGCGCCTGTTCCGCCCCCGCCGCGTCCAGCCCGCAATCCTCCGGGCACGCGCGCAATCGCGCCATCTCCTCCCGCAGCGCCCCGACCTCTTCCGAAAGCTCCAGCGTCCGCCCCGGCGCCTCTCCGTTCCAAAATGGAATCGACGGCGCCGCCCCGCGCGCATCCTCCACCCGTACCCGCCCCGATTCGATGCGCCGGATCTTCCACGATGTCGTGCCCAGCAGGAACACGTCCCCCGCCATGCTCTCCACGGCGAAATCTTCGTCCACCGTGCCGACGGTCGTCCCTTCCGGCTCCGCCACCACCGAGTACTGCGATGTATCCGGAATCGCCCCGCCGGACGTGATCGCCGTCAGCCGCGCCCCGCGCCGCGCCCGCACCCGCCGGTTCACCGCATCCCGGTGCAGGTACGCTCCGCGCCGCCCGCGCGAGCTCGCAATCCCTTCGCTCAACATTTCCAGCACCGCATCGAAATCCGCGCGCGGCAGCGTGCGATAGGGCCACGCCGCCCGCATCAGCTCGTACAATTCGTCTTCGCCGAATTCCTCGCAGGCGCACGCCGCCACCATCTGCTGCGCCAGAATATCCAGCGCGTTCGCGGGAATCTCCAGCCGGTCCAGTTTGCCCCGATGGATCGCCCGCACCACCGCCGCGCATTCGATCAGCTCATCCCGAGTGGTCGCGAACAGCCGCCCTTTCGGCCGCGCTCCCACCCAATGCCCCGACCGTCCGATCCTCTGCAGCGCCACCGCAATCGATCGCGGCGACCCGATCTGGCACACCAGGTCCACCGTCCCGATATCGATCCCCAGTTCCAGCGATGCCGTCGCCACCACCGCCCGCAATTCGCCGCTCTTCAGCCGCCGTTCCGCCTCCAGGCGCAGCTTGCGCGCCAGGCTGCCGTGGTGCGGCAGCACCGCATTCTCGCCCAGCCGTTCCTTCAGGTTGTGCGCCACGCGCTCGGCCAGCCGGCGCGTGTTCACGAAAACCAGCGTGGTGCGATTTTCCCGGATCAGGCCCGCAATCCGGTCGTAAATTTCGCCCCACATCTCGTTCGAAGCCACCGGCCCGAGCTCATCCCGCGGCACTTCCACCGCCAGGTCCATCTCGCGCCGGTGTCCCACGTTGACGATCCGCGCGTCGTCGCTCAGAAACCGCGCCACCGCTTCGATCGGCCGCACCGTCGCCGAGAGCCCGATCCGCTGCGGTTTCTTCAGTCCCTGTTGCTCCACCAGACGATCCAGCCGCGCCAGCGTCAGAGCAAGGTGCGATCCCCGTTTGTCGTCCGCCACCGCGTGAATCTCGTCCACGATCAGCGTGCTCACGCTCCCCAGCATTTCCCGCGGCCGTGCCGCCGTCAGCAGAATATAGAGCGATTCCGGTGTGGTGACCAGGATATGCGGCCGGTTCCGCGTCATCTGCTGCCGTTCCCACTGCGGCGTGTCGCCGGTGCGCAGCGCCGCGCGGATTTCCGCCAGCTCGATTCCCCGCTCCTTCGCCAACGTCCGGATCTCCGCCAGCGGCTCCTCCAGGTTCTTGTGAACGTCGTTGCTCAGCGCCTTGAGCGGCGAAACGTAGACCACTTGTGTCTGGTCGGGCAGCGGGCCTCGGCGCGCCTGACGCACCAACGCATCGATGCACACCAGGAACGCAGCCAGCGTTTTGCCGGAACCGGTAGGCGCCGAAATCAGGACATCCCGCCCCTCCTGGATGAGCGGCCAGCCATGCATTTGCGGTTCCGTACCCCGGCCAAACCGCGCGGCAAACCACTCCTGCACAAGGGGGTCAAACCAAGACAGCACTATCTTCATTGTAAGATCCCAAACGCTAATCCGGAGCCGGAAGTGGTGTCCGAGCCGAAATCCCAGCCACGGATCAAGCGCCGATCCACCCACCCTTCGAATGAGATCGGGCGTGTGTTGCTTTTAGCACAGTTTTGAGATACCATCTCGACGTTTCCGGCTTCACGGTGCAGTCAGGCTCCCGCATTTCCCCGGTCTTGCAGGCATTCACTCAATCTGGAGGAAAGTCAAATGAAGGCAGTCCTGTTTTGCCTCGCCGCACTTCTGGCGCCGAGCGCATGGGCCACTACCTACACCTACGCCGGTCCCAACTACGGCACCTTCACCAACTTCACGAGCTGCACTGTTGGCCCGTGCGCAAATTACACCGCATCCATGAGCCTCCACGGTTCGTTCACGACCGCCAGTCCCTTGGCGGCCAATATCAACACCGACATAACCTCGCTGGTGACGTCCTACAATTTTTCCGACGGCGTAAACACGTATTCGAGCGCCAATTCCAACGCCCGGATATGGACCTTCCAAATCACGACCGACGGTACCGGCCAGATCACTGGGGCCCTTATCCTTGTCGAGCTGTGGCAAACCGGCTCCTCCCCTCATGCGGTAGGAAGCCGTGTGGCTCTGACGGCAATCGGTGTGGGGGGCACGCCAAACCTGAGCTACAACAACTTGAATTGCACCGCCGTTGGCATCTCGCCCGATTCAGGTGTTTCGGACGCCTGTAACGGCACCAAGACGGACAGCTCTTCTAGTGAGGGATTTAACACCGTTGCGGGCGCCTGGAGCATCGCTGCCTCAAACGTTCCCGCCCTCGGCGAGTGGGGGATGATCTGCCTCGCCGTTTTGTTGGTTCTCTGCGCCTGGTATAGCTTTCGCAGCCTGCAGAACGCCGGCGGCAAGGCCTGATCCGGCATACAATTCCGGGTTTGGAACTGCCCTCGGCCCGGCGCCACAAGGATGTTACAATTCGGAGGAAATCCTCTGAAGGGGTGCCGTTCCATGCCCGACGATCAAGATCTTTCCCGACGCGACCTTCTGAAAACCGCCGGCGCAGCAGCCGCGGCCGCCGCCGTTACGGCCGCACCCGCCATCCAGAAAGTCAAAGCCGCCAACGATCAGGTGCAGTTCGGCATGATCGGCACCGGCAGCCGTGGCAGCTATTTGCTGAAACATTTGAAGGCCATCGACGCCGGCCGCTGCGTCGCCCTCTGCGACATCAACGAAACCAACCTCAAGCACGGCGTCGATACCATCGGTAATAATCCCAAAACCTTCAAGGACTACCGCGAACTGCTGGCGATGAAGGACGTGGACGCCGTCTTCGTTGTCGTCCCCTTGTTCGTCCACTTTCCCCTCACCCGCGACGCCCTTCTCGCCGGCAAGCACGTCTTCTGCGAAAAGTGCCTGGTCTTCAAGCCCGACGAAGTGCACGCCATGCGCGCCCTCGCCGCCGACCATTCCAAGCAGGTCCTGCAGACCGGCCTCCAGCGCCGTTACAGCTATTTCTATCAGACCGTCAAGCAGATGGTCGATAAGGGCATTCTCGGCAACGTTCACCACATCCACGCCCAGTGGCACCGCAACATGATCAACCAGCCCAGCTCGCTGTGGACCATGAAGCCCGGCGGCGAATCCAACATCGCCAACTGGCGCGTCTTCCGCTCCATGTCCGGCGGCCTCACCGCCGAGCTCACCTCGCACCAGGCCGACGTCGCCGATTGGATGTTCGGCTCCGAGCCCGAATTCGTGATGGGCCTCGGCAGCCTCGACATCCTCAAGGACGGCCGCAACGTCTACGACAACATCCAGCTCATCTACAAATACCCGAAGGGCCAGAAGCTCACCTACTCCTCCGTCAGCACCAACCAGTTCTGTCCATATTTCAACGGCACCCGCGCCGAAATGGGCGAAATCATCATGGGCACGGACGGCACCATCGAAATCACCGTCGGCTTCGACACCGCGCCCACCGTCGCATGGTGGTACCGCGAGCCTCCCAAGAAAACCACCGTCGAGGACGCCAAGAAGAAGCCCGAGCCCTTCGTCGCCGGCGCCACCATGGTGGCCAATGGCGCCGCCAACGGCCCCATCCCCATCATGACGAGCGATCTCGAATTCAGCAGTAAGGAAGGTTTCCTGGATCGCGAAGTCAAATATGCCCGCCGTTGGCTCATGGCCAAGGGCATCATGCTGCAGGAGGAGCAGAAGAATCCGGTCGATACCGAGCTCGAAAGCTTCTTCGCCAACGTGCGCGATGGCGGCCGCCCCAAAGCCGACGTCGAAGTCGGCCTGGCCGATTCCGTCTCCGTCATCCTCTCCAACCTGGCCATGGACGAAGGCCGGAAGGTCTACTTCAACGAGATCGAAAAGATGGGCCGCGACGCCGAGGCCGTAAAGAAAACCGAATAGGCTCAGCCGCTGCGCGCTGGTCGCCCCGGCATCGTCCCGTAGGGGCCGCATACATGCGGCCCGGGCCTCGAACTGGAGCGCGGGCCGGGCATGCCCGGCCCCTAGGCACCTAGCCCTTCAGAACCGCGTCACTTCCGTGAAATTGAATTCCCGCACCTTCATTGCCGGCACCACCATCTCCGGCGCCTCTTCCCCCGAGGCCCGCACCACCGGCGAAAGGGCCTCTACGTTCGAGAGCATCTCGGTCAGGCCTTCGTTGAACCGGAAATTCCGCACGCCGCCCGCAATTTCGCCGTTTTCGATCCAGAACGTGCCGTCGCGCGTCATCCCCGTGAAGATCTTCTCGTACGGATCCACCTCGCGGATATACCAGAATCGCGTCACCAGAATCCCGCGTTCCGTCGACCGGATCATTCCCTCGATCGATTCGCTTCCGCCCTCCATCACGATATTCACCGGCGCTTCCCCTATCTCGTTCGGCACCGGGAAGCCGTGCCCGGTCGGCTCCGTCCCCGCCAGCGCCGCCGCCTGCCGCGAGTATGCAATCTCCCGCACCACGCCCCGCTCCACCAGCGTCAGCCGCCGCCGGGGCACGCCTTCCCCGTCAAACGGCGCACCCGCCTGAAGCGGATGCCGCACGTCGTCATGGATGGTGACGTTCTCCCCGAACAGCTTCTTGCCGATCCGGTCCACCAGAAAGCTGCGCCCGTCGCGAATCGCCGTGGCGCTGAAATCGCCGAACATCTGGCCCGCCAGGTCCAGCACCGCTGACGGCTCCAGCACCACCGTATACTTTCCCGCCGGCACCTCGCGCGGCCGCCGCGACGCCGCTGCCTTCTGCGCCGCCCGCCGCGCCAGCGCGGCCCCATCCATTTCCCGGCAGTCGCACGCGCTCGCTTTCGCCCATCCGGAGCTGTCTTCGCCCATCGCCGTGATGGAGAACCGCGCCATCGTCTCGGTATGCCACGCGGCCACGCCGCGCGAGTTCCGCAGCCCGAAAAATCCTGCCCCGGTCGAATAAATCCCCGCCGCCGTCTGCCCCGCGGCCTCCACTTCTCGAATCGCGTCGGCCACCATCCGCGCCCGCTCCTCGGGCGTGGCTTGCGCGGTCGATTCCGCAAAGCGGTCCAACATCTCCTCCACCGCCGGTTCGCTCAGCACCGGCAGGTCCGGGTCCGGCTCCGTCAGCCGCGCCAGCGCCGCCGCTTCCTCGACCACCCGGCGGATGCCGTCCCGGTCCAGCCGGTTCGTCGTCGCCCGGGCCGTCCGCCCGTCCAGCACCGCCCGCACCGAAAGGTGCGCCGCCTGCTCGCTCACGTTCTGATGAATGGCGTTGTTGGCAAACCGCGTCAGTGCCGATGTTTCGCCGGCAAAGATGGCCTCCACATCGCGGACCCCATGCGTCCGCGCCGCCTCCTGCACCTGCTCGAAGATCTCAGCGAACGCAGCTTCACTGCCGGCTGGTATTGGCATACTCGCAATCTTTCCTCGGCTGCATGCTCAAAAAGTGGGGCACGCGTTTTCAAGTTCAGACAGCGTGTCTGAACCGTTTTCATTGTTTTCAGTCACTTGGAAGCAAAGTTCAGACATGCATGTCTGAACCGCTTGTCCCGCCCTCACTCTGCATACGCGCGCCCGACCTTGATTTTGCGGAACCGCGCCGGGCTCGCTCCGTGTCCCGTCCCCATCACCTGCTCCGGCTGCCCCTTCCCGCAATTCGGCACGCCCCACAGCGTCCAGTGCTCCGGACCCGCAATCGCCGTGCACGCATTCCAGAATTCGGTCGAAATCCCGCTGTAGCTCGGGTTCTTCAACATCCGCAGGCGCTTCCCGTTCCGGATTTCCCACCCGATCTCGCACCCGAACTGGAAGTTGTACCGCTTATCGTCGATCGACCAGCTCCGGTTGGTCTCCATGTAGATCCCGTCGCCGTCGAAAACTTCTTCCAGCGATTGCTCACCCGGCCGCAGGCTCACGTTCGTCATCCGGATCAGGGGCAGCCGCGCCCATCCGTCCGCGCGCATGCATCCGTTCGACCGCATGCCACCCACTGCCGCCGCCGTCTCCCGCGACGTCATATAGCCCGTGAACCGCCCTGCGCGGATAATATCCGTCGATTGCGCCGGCACGCCTTCGTCGTCGAACGCGAACGTCCCCAGCCCCTGCCCGTGCTCGAGCCGCGCATCGCACACCACGTTCACGATGTCCGATCCGTACCGCAGCTTGCCCAGTTGATCCAGCGTCAGAAAGCTCATCCCCGCGTAATTGGCCTCGCTCCCCAGCACACGGTCAAGCTCGATGGGGTGCCCGATCGATTCGTGAATCTGCAGCCCGAGTTGCGAACTGTCCAGAATCAGATCGAATTCGCCTTCCGGGCACTGATCGGCCGAGTGCAGCGCCACGGCTTCCTCCGCCACTCTTGTCGCATTCTCCAACAGCTGCAGCTCCTCCACCAGCTCGTATCCCTTCAACTGGTATTGCCCGCCGAACGAATTCGGATACGACCGTTTCTGGATCTCCCCTTCCCGGTAGGCCAGCGCCGAATACCCGGCGCCGGAGGTATAACGCGTCTGGTCGATCAGGCTGCCCAGGGTGGAGGCGAATACCTGCCGCTGCCGGTGAAAATTCATCGACGCTTCCGCCAGGCTCGTCCCCGGATTCCGTCTCAGCTCCGCATCCACCGCCAGCAGCACGCCCAGTTGCCGGTCCACGGAGACCGTAAACGGGTCGATGGCAATGGGCGAAACCCACGTCGCTTCGTGCCGTTCCTCGGGCGCCAGCACTACCGGGCTCTTGCGCGCCGCCGTTCCGGCGTGCGCAATCTCCAGCGCCAGCTCCGCGCACGCCTCGATGCCGCCGGCCGAAAGATCGTCCGTCGCCGCGAATCCCCAGCAGCCGTAGGCCAGCACCCGGATCCCCAGCCCCTGCGATTCGCCGCCGCCCACGTGCGCCGCCTTGCCGTTCTTGGTGACGATTTCGCGGTCGCGCGCCTCGATCGCGCGCACGTCCGCGTAATCGGCGCCCCGTCGTGACGCCGCGTCCAGAGCCGCCAGGGCCAGGTCTTTCATCGCGGTGTGATCAATCCGCCCAGCTTGTCCTGCTCGCTCGCGTCCTCGCGCGGAAACCGCGTGGAATACGCCTCCGGATACTTCAGCCCCGAACCGGTGTTATACAGGACGAGGCGGTCCGTCGGCTTCAGGAATCCCGCCGTCAGCAGCTTGCACGCCGCCGCCACGCAGGCTGCGCCTTCCGGCGCCGCATAAATCCCTTCCCGCGACGCCAGTTGCGCACCCGCCGCCAGCATCTCCTCATCGCTCACGGCAATCGCCGTCCCGCCGCTCTCCCGCACCGCTTCCAGCACCAGGAAATCGCCCAGCGGCTTCGGCACGCGCAGCCCCGCGGCCACCGTGTGCGCGCCTTCGAAGAAGCGGCTGCGCGGCTCGTTCTCCTCAAACGCCCGCACCACCGGCTGGCATCCGTCCGCCTGCACCGCGATCATCTTTGGCCGCCGGCTGCCGATCCAGCCCAGCTTCTCCATCTCCCCGAAGGCCTTCCACATGCCGATCATCCCCACTCCGCCGCCGGTCGGATAGAAGATGGCGTCCGGCAGTTCCCAACCCATCTGCTCCGCCACTTCGTACCCCATCGTCTTCTTGCCTTCGATCCGGTACGGCTCTTTCAGCGTACTCACGTCGAACCAGCCTTCGGCCGGGCCGCGCTCCGCCACCATCCGCCCGCAGTCGCTGATCAGACCATCCACCAGTGTGACCCGCGCACCGTATGCCATGCACTCCAGGTAGTTGGCCTGCGGCACATCTTTGGGCATGAAAATGTGCGCCTCCAGACCTGCCGCCGCGGCATACGCCGCCATCGCGCTCGCCGCGTTCCCCGCTGACGGAATCGCCACCTTCTGAATCCCCAGCTCTTTGCACATCGAAACCGCGCAGCTCAGCCCGCGTGCCTTGAATGAGCCTGTCGGATTCAGCCCTTCATCTTTTACCCACAGGTTTTCCGACCCCAGCATCGGACCCAGCCGCCGCGCATGCACCAGCGGGGTCCATCCTTCCCCCAGCGATACCACCGACTCCGCCGACGCCGGCAGCACCGGCGCGTACCGCCACATGTTGGCCGGCCCGTTCGACACCTCCCGCCGCCGCCACCGGTGCCGGATCGTATCCAAATCGTAGCGAACCAGCAGCGGCCCACCGCACTCGCACAGGCCTGCCACGGTGCCCGCCTCGTGCCGGTTGCCGCACAGGCTGCACTCCAAATGGGTTACCTTCGTCATGAAATTGCAAGTCTAGCAGGTTGCGCGCTTCCAACCGCCGCGAAAACCTTACTGCGCGCGAAATCCATCAACCCCGGATCTGGCCTTTTCTCGGGCTTTCCGCAATCGTACGCTTCCAAACACCTCTGCCCGTCCCGCCTGTTATAATGGTTTCAATGCCAACGCGGTAATCGATCATACAGCGCTTCCGGCCTTCGGGCGTTTTTCGTCCACCGGAAAATCCCCGCGCTGATGTATAGTACGCCGCCCACAGCGGTCTTCGCGGTCCTCAGAGGTTTTTCCCCCTTTCCTCTCATTTCTGCCTCTGCCTGCGAAAGCTGTATTCCGAAAGCGTCGCTTCCAGACCGTCCGGTTCTCCGACATTTGCCGCCGGGCCGGCTGATGTTCCAGGGCCATTCCGTAAGGCTCTGAAAATAAAAGGTCTAAGCACACGGAACACGAATGAAACTCGCAGTCATCCTAATCGGTTTAGCCGTTTGTTCTTGTACGATTCTTTCCCGGGAGTCCCGATATTTTTCGGTATCTTCCCAAGTCTCGTTTCCCCTGGCGCCTGCGCCGTCCAACGCCAACGCAGCCTTCGCTCCTTTGCCTGCTCCCGCACCTCAGCTGCTCCTGAATCGGTTGTCGCCGCAGTCTGTCGACCCCAT
>DATJMP010000129.1:0-27541 GCA_035508655.1 Bryobacteraceae bacterium | reverse complement strand
GCGATTGCGGTTTACGAACAGCCGTCCGCCTTCGCCGTAAAACGTAATGCCGTACTCGGGCGCCACCCCATACGCATTGGATTGGAACAGCACGGTGAAGCCATCGTACTCGAACAGGGCATTCACAGTATCCGGCGCGTTGCGCCCGTCCTCGCGGTTGTAAAAGATACCGCCCGCAAAGGTCACCGCGCGCGGCGGCCGCTCGCCCATGTACATGTGCACCACGTCCAGCCAATGGTGGCCGAAATCCGTCATCTTGCCGCCGTTGAACTCCAGGAACGCGCGGAAGTTGAAATACATGGGAGGATACCACTCGCGGTACGACACGGGGCCCAGGAAGCGCAGCCAGTCCAGGTCGGCCGGCTTCTGCGCCGGTTCTTTCTTCATCGGCGCCGGAACGCCGGTGTGCCAAACGGCGTCGATATGGCTTATCTTTCCGATTGCCCCATTGCGGACGAATCGCTCTAGGGGCTCGGTGTAGATTTCGCCCGAGCGCTGCTGCAGCCCGATCTGCAAAATCCGGTTCGTGGCCCGCGCGGTCTTCACCATCACCGGAGCTTCTTCCCGAAGCCGGCACATGGGTTTTTCCGAGTAGACATCCTTGCCGGCATTCAGCGCGTCCATGGCGTGGTCCTTGTGCCAGTGGTCCGGCGAGCCGATCAGCACCGCATCCACCTCTTTCAGTTCCAGCAGCTTGCGGTGATCGCCGAAGGTTTTCGCGTTGGGGACCAGAGCCGTGGCATCGCGGAATCGCGCCGGATAGACGTCGCAGAACGCGCGCACGTCCACGTCGTAATTCTTGTGGAACAGACCCATCACGTAGGTCCCGCGCCCGCCGGTGCCGATGACACCCAGGCCGATGCGGTCGTTGGCGCCGAGGATTTTCGAATACGAGAGAGCGGTTATGGCGGCAGTATGCGCCGCGGCCCGTCGCGTCATCATAGATCTGCCTCGATGAAGGCGTTTAGCACCTAGAAAGTAGCATCTTTCGCCCGCGCATGTCGGGAAGGCCAACGGTTGACGAGTTTTGGGCGTGCGCTTCCCGCCAGATGTAGTATGGTTGAAAAAATGTGCAAATTTTCACTTCTCACCGCATGGGCGATTGCCGCATCAGTCCTCTGCATTTCTCAACCTGTTGTAAACGCGCAAGGGCGTTCGGCGCAGACGCAGGCCCAACAGGCTCAGCCAACGCCGGCCGCCGTTCCCGCTGCTGAACCCACGCCCGGCGGTGGACGCGGACGCGGCGGAGTTCCCGGGCCGGGGCCGGCGATCGGCGGCGATATCGACGAGACGCCGGTGGTGACGCACCATTCCATCGAGGTGGACGGCAAGACCATCCACTACACCGCGACCGTCGCGCAGATGCCGCTGAAGAACCCTTCCGGCGAGACCGAAGCGCACATTTTCTATATGGCCTACACGCTCGATGGCGCGGACCCGGCCAAGCGCCCGCTAACCTTTTCTTTCAACGGCGGTCCGGGCTCGGCTTCCATGTGGGTGCACATGGGCGGATTCGGCCCGCGCAGCCCGCGCCTGATGCCAGACGGTTCGATGCCACCGCCGCCCTACCGCTGGAAGGACAACCAGGATACTTGGCTGGATAAGACTGACCTGGTCTTTATCGATCCCGTCGGCACCGGCTATAGCCGTGCAAAAACCGTGGCCGTGGCGCGCCGGATGAACGGCGTGGCCGGCGATATCCAATCGGTGGGGGAATTCATCCGCCTGTACCTGGTGCACAACAACCGCGAGCTTTCGCCGCTGTTCATCGCCGGCGAAAGCTACGGCACTTTCCGCACCGCCGGCCTGGCCGGATACCTGGTCAATCACGGCATCGCCTTTAACGGCATCGTCCTCATCGGCACCACGCTGAATCTGGAAACCATCTGGAGCCGCAGCGACGACCTGGTTTACGAGCTGGAACTGCCGACTTATGCCGCCGACGCCTGGTACCACAAAAAAGTCGCCGCCGATCTGCAGCACAAGGATTTGAAATCGTTCCTCAAAGAGGCGGAAGCGTTCTCCATGGGCGAATACTCCACCGCATTAAACAAAGGAGACGAGCTCCCCACTGCCGAGCGCAAGACCGTCATCGACAAGCTCGTCCGTTACACCGGCCTCGACGCCCGCTACATCGACGACAGCAACCTGCGTTGGGACGTCCAGCACTTCACCCGCCAGCTCATGCACAACGAGCACGAGACCATCGGCCGCTACGACGGCCGCCTGATGGGCCCGTCGGCTCTCAACACCGGCGAAACCAGCGAATTCGATCCCTCCAGCACCCTGATCACGCCGCCCTTCACTGCCGTCTTTACCGAATACATCCGCAACGAGCTTGGCTACAAGACCGACATGTTCTACTATCCGACCGGCGGCATCCAGCCGTGGGACTACGGCGTGCAGAACGGATTCGGCGACACCACCGCGATGCTGCGGGATGCCATGACCAAGAATCCGTATATGAAGGTGATGATCGCCGCCGCTTATTTCGACCTCGCCACGCCCTATTACGCCGTCGAATACACGTTCAACCATATGGGCCTCAATCCACAGATGCACAAAAATATCACCTGGGATTTCTATCAGGCGGGCCACATGCTCTACATCGATAGCGATTCGCACTCCAAGCTGAAGCACGATTTCGACGCCTTTCTGGAAAGCGCGCTGCCGAAATCCGAATAATCCCGCGTGGGATTGTATCGGCCAGCACACAACCAACGGCGCCACCGGCCGGGATGGCGCTTGCCTGGCTTGATACCGGAAGAAAACGGCCCTAACCTGGGAATCAACGCGCGAAAGGTGCGCGGCCATGGCATCCGAAAATACCTTGTCGTCGGGTGCGCGATGCCACTTCGTGCTTGTGCCGGGCTTCGGCGGCTTCGACGCCCTCGGGCAGGTGGAATATTATGCGGGAATTACTCGGCTGTTTCAATGGTGGAAAGTCAGACATCCCTACCCAGCCGTAGTTCTCCACTACTTCGATAACCTGCCCACCGCGGCGGTTGTGACGCGCGCCCTGCGATTGCGCCGATACCTGGCCAAACGCATCGCGCGAGGCGAGATTCTCAAGAGCGACCCAGTCGTTCTGGTTGGCCATTCCACCGGTGGTCTCGATATCCGGCGCCTGATTTGGGATCTGGACTGCGACGAGAACCGGTTCACATACGCCGACGGCGGGTTCCGCATCGGCGCGCGGACAATCCGCAATTGCCTGCGAGGCGTGGTTTTCCTGTCCGTCCCCCATTGGGGTACGAATATTGCGGATTGGGTATACGACCATTGGTTGCTGCGCAAGACCGCGATCGCCGACCTGCGCGCGGCTTTTGCCGGCTCGCAAGTCAACCTGCTCGAACGGATGGAAGCACGCATCACGAGCGAAGCTGCCGCGGTCACCGGCGCGGAATTACTCCTGGCCGTTCGGGATGCCCTAAATGAGTCAAATGACCGGCTGGGTGAGCCGGATCCGTCGCGGGTTGCCGACGCGCAGGAGGCTGCATCGGAAATCGATTTGTACCTTCGTTATATGGCCACCGATTTCCGGGTAATCAACGACCTGACCTCGGTTCCGCACGGTGAAACCGGCAGCCCGGCACATTTTTCACTTCGGGACCGCCAAGGGGAAATGACTCTCTGGAAGCGGGCGCCCGCGATTTGCACCTTATCTTTTGCCACGGTCGGAGGCCGCCCGTTCCCGTTTACGGCGCGCTCTGGCTATCGCGTGCCGGTCTTCAAATTGGCCAACCCTTGCGATTGGTCTGAGATAGCCGTCGGCCACGACCTGAGCGCCGGAACCGATATCTCCTACAGGCTTTGTTATCGTGCATGCGCTGGCGGGCCGTTTCCGCGACCGAAACCCACGGGCGCGGTTACCAGGGTCCTCGGAGTTTCTCCGCCGCAGCCTCTCCAACTCTGGGACAACGACGGAATTGTCAATACCCTCTCGATGCTCTGGCCCGGCGAGAACACCCTGATTCAAGCGGATCACCTGGACATCGTCGGCCATTATCGCCTCAGCGCCGTTCCGCCTGGCGCCAATGATTCGCTCCGCGCTTACGTCTCCTATGACGCTCTGAAATCGGCGCCGCTTTTTACCGGAAGAACCTTCAAAGAAGTGTGGACCGAAATCTTCTCGTTCTCCGCCGCCCAAGCGAACCGGAGCGCGTCCGCAAGTTGCGGTGGACGCGGGTGACGCTCATTCGGATGCCTCCATGGCAATCGTCTTTGTCAGCCGTTCCACATCCGCCGCCGCAAAGACGAATGCGCCCGTCAACAGCAGCGCGCCGGCCGCCAGGTAGACGCATGACGCCAGCGCGATCGAGAAGCCCAGCCCATAGCGGGTTGCCGCTATGCCGATGACCAGCGGTGCGGCCCCGCC
This sequence comes from Bryobacteraceae bacterium, assembly GCA_035508655.1. Taxonomy (GTDB): domain Bacteria; phylum Acidobacteriota; class Terriglobia; order Bryobacterales; family Bryobacteraceae; genus DATGMB01. The sequence continues at coordinate 23,163 of DATJMP010000129.1, read as the reverse complement.
TCCTCCCAGCCAGCCGACGGTATTCATCCAGCCCGCCGCCGTGCCGCGTGCCTCGGGCCGCACTACGTCGAAGAGAGAGGCGAAAATATTCGCATCGTACAGGCCTTTGCAAAATCCCCACGCGGCGAGCGCCGCCATCAGCGTTCCCACCGACGCGGTCAATCCGCACAGCGCCACGAACGGGGCGCCGCCAAAAACCCCGATCGCCTGAACCAGCATCCGCCCGCGCGGGCTCCGCGCGCGCCAACGATCCGCGATCCAGCCGCCGGCAACAGAACCGGCCATGCTGGCCAGTTGCACGAAAATCGTAGCGGTCAGCCCCGCCATACTCAGGCTCAGGCGAAATTTCTGGTAGAGAAAATCGGGCATCCAGCTCAGCAGCATGGCGGCCACGAAATTGGCGCAGACGAAGGCGCCCATCAGCGCCAGCGCCGTGCGGTTCGCCCAGATTTCCAGCAGCGAATCGCGCAGCCTCAGGCTTGCCGTGTGCGCTCCTTCGGCCCGGTAACCGCAATCGGCGAAATCCGCCGCGCCGCGCTCCGGTTCCCGCAGCCACCGCCTCAGCGCGAAACCGAGCGCTACGCCCATCCCGCCGAAGACGTAAAACGACCATCGCCAGCCGTACTCCTGGCCGATCAGCCCCGCGAAAAATCCACCCGCGATGGTTCCCACGTATACGCTGGTCTGGTGTAGTCCGATGGCGGTCGACCGTGTTGCCTTGCCGTGGTAATCACTGATCAGCGACATCGCGGCCGGATAGTAGAACGTCTCCCCCAGACCCTCCGCCGCTCGCAAGACAAACAGGCTGAGAAACCCGCCCGCCAGACCGGTGCACAAACAGATTCCGCTCCACGCGTGCAACCCGCCCAGAATTGCCGACTTCCGCCGCACCCGGTCTACCAGGGCGCCGGCTGCCTGTGAGCACAGCCCGTACACCCACGCGAACGAACTGCCGAGCAGTCCCAGCTGGATCGTGCTCAGCCCCATCTGGCGGGCCAGCAGCGGAAACACGGAGAAGACCGCCTGCCGATCTGCGTAGTTGCAGAACGAGATGGCCCAGAGCATCCCGATGACGTACCAGCGATACCGCGGCCCTGGCCCCTTCATCGCCCCGGTGCCACGCGGATGAGCCAGACTTCGGAAACCTGTACGCCGCGCCCGTTGCCGCCCAATCCAGCGGGGCGCGTCCATTCGAGCGCCAGGGTGCCGCCTCGGGTCGCCTCGGGCGGGATATTGAATTCCACCGGACGGACCGGCGACGGTTTCTGAATGAACCCGTGGATCTCCACGCTGCCATTCGCCACCAGCCGGACGGGGATGCGCGGTGTCTCGCCTCCGTAGACGACCCGAATCTTGTAGCTTGCGGCCGGATCGAGGCCCGTATATTGCATTCGCAGCGGCGCATCGAACAGCGACTCCGCATGGTTGTACCACGACATCCGCCAGCCTTCGTCCGGCCGCCGCGCGCCAAAGCCGATGAGCGCCGAATGGCGAAACTCGGGATCCTTCGCGAATCCGTCGCCGCGCACCAGGTGCGGCTGCTGCCGCGGGTCGCCCAGGTCGTCGTAGAATCCGCCCGGTCCCGGGTCGGTCCAATTCACGATGGCGTCGATCATCCGCAGCCGCTCGGATTCCGTCGCCGCGCCGCGGGTCTCGGCAAACCGCTCCTTCATCCACGCGCGGTCGTTCAGACCGTAGTCGATGGCATCCAGATTCGCGCCCCGGTCCACCGCGATCGCCTGGTAGCGCGGCACGCTCAACTGCATACCAATGCTCTGAAACAGGGCTTCGGCCAGTTCGAACACGCGCGCCCGCAATTCGCGCGCCCGCGGCGTGAGCGCGTCCGCGTCCAGCGTTTCTTCGGCCGCGCGTACCGCCGTCAGCGCGCCGCGCCGCCGCGCTTCCACCAGGTCGCCCAACGCCCGGTTTTCCTGCGCCGTCTCACTCACAAGCCGGTCTCGCAGGAAGGCGTCGTAATAGGCCCGGTACAGCGCTTCCTGGAATCTCCAGTTGGCCCGCATCTGCGGCGTCGCGTTGCGTTCCAGTTCCTGAAACTGGAGCAGCGTGGTGTCCACCGCCGTATTGGAAATCAGCGGCCCGGTCCAGTTTCGCTCCAGCGCCATCAGCCCGTCGGCAAAGGCATCGGCCACGTCCGGGCCAATGAAGAACTTTGCATAATCCCGCAGGATTTCCCGCGGCTCCGCGCGCGGATTCCAGCCCAGCCCGCTCCACAGGAATTTGTTGACATCGTCGTTGCAGCCTTCCGAGTACGTGACGAAGCCGATGGTGTACGGCTCACCCGAGCGAAAAATCGCGGCCTGGCCCAACGGACGCGGGTTGATCCCTTCGCGTCCTTCCGTCAGCGCAAAAGCCGCGTCCCAATCCGGCACCGGGTACTGCGAATGGATGCTATGCGTGATGTCGGGATAGAAGCGGATCGGGTAGCGCCGCGGAATGCGCTCGCGCAATTCCGCCACGCTGTACATTTGCTGCGGCCCGAACACCACGCCGGTGAGCCACGGCGGCTCAGCACGCATAATCGCCAAAAATTCGTCCATCCAGGCCTTGGAAAAGCCTTGTGGCGACATCCACATCTGCGCTTTGGGATGATACCGGTGCAGATTCGCCGTCTGCTTTTCGAGTAGCGCCATCATGTGTTTGGGCTCGGTGTGGCCCGGGTCGCCGCCGGGCACGAAGACGGCATCAATACGCGGCAGGCGCCGGAAGACGTCGGCCCATTCCTTGAGCGCAGAATCCACCGTCTTCGGGTCCGAGTAATCGGAGTCCAGCGCCGGATACCAGATGGAAACGTCGAGCCCGTATTCGTCGGCGATGCGCGACATCTCCACCATCATGTCCATCTGCGGCAGCGGAAAATGCGGGCTGTCGGCGGCATCGTCGGAACGCGGCGGAATCAGCTCGATGGTGTTCACTCCGAAAATGGCCAGCTCGCGGATATACTGCTCCCACCGCGCGACGCCCCACGCGTCATACGCGTTCGTCTTCGGGCGGTATCCCAACTGGTGCCCGCGGACCGCTACCGCCGGCGCGGTGCTTATGTTCAAATCCGCCGCGAGCTCCAGCCGTTGCCGGCCCATCACCAGTTGCCGCAGCAGGTAGCCGGTTCCGAAAACCACTCCACGATCATCGTGGCCTGTAACCACGGCCAGTGGCGCGCCGTTCCCACCCGACGATCGCAGCGTAAACCCCTCCGCCTTTTCCGGCGAGCCCGCCAGCCGCGTCGCCGCTGCCGGAATCTGCCCTGCCCGCCCCAGCACGAACGCCGGACCTTCCGGCGGCTTGGTCTGCACCTTCAGCCGCAACTGCGTGCGCTTCTCGATCTCTTCAGCCAGCATCGCCGCAGCCTTGCGCTCCGGCATGGAAGCATTCGCGGGGATGGCAATCGCAGCATGGCGGAAATCCAGGCTGGCGGCCCCAAGCGGCCACGCCAAGACCGCCACGGCAACAAGCATTGCGTGCAGTGTCAACCGCTGGAAATTGCCCATTACCGGATCCGTTTTCCGTCGCATTCTTCGGCAAAGTATGCTACCACGTACGCCTGATCGCCTGCTGCTACCATCCGGTCATGGAAATCATCCGGAAGGCCGGCGCAGTCGGATTGGGTCTCGCGGCCTTGCTGCTCGCGGCGTCGCCGGCCATCCGCCCGGGCGAGATCTGGCCGGACACCCGCGGCCGGCACATCCAGGCGCACGGCGGCGGCATCATCCGCCTGGGAGATGCCTATTACTGGTTCGGCGAGGACCGATCGCCGGACAACGATCCCGGCAAGCGCTATGTTGCCTGCTACTCTTCCCGAAACCTGATCGACTGGACCTTTCGCAACCAGGTGCTGCAACTCGCCGACCCGGAAGGTTTCGGCCCATCCTGGGTGCTGGAGAGGCCCAAAGTCTTCTACAACACCAGGACTCGAAAATTCGTGATGTACATGCACATCGACGGCCCCGCGCCCGGGCGAACGCGCGGATACGATCTGGCGCGAGTGGGCGTGGCGGTCGCGGACCGGGTCGATGGCGCTTACCACTATTTGCGCAGCTTCCGGCCGCTCGGACACGAGAGCCGCGACATCGGCCAGTTCATCGATGACGACGGCACACCGTACCTCATCTTCGAAGACCGTCCGTTCGGTTTCCGCATTGCGACCCTCTCGGCCGATTATCTGAACGTAGAGAAGGAAGTCTGCCTCATCCCGCTGCACCTGGAAGGCGGCGCGGTGGTGCATTACCAGGGACTATATTATGCGGTCGGTTCCGCCCTTACCGGTTGGGCTCCGAATCCGAATCAATATGCGACTGCCAAATCTCTGGCCGGACCCTGGTCGGAATTCCGGGACATCGCCCCGCCCGAGACCAAAACCTACGGCGCACAATCCACCATGCTGCTGAAGGTGGCCGGCCGCAAAGCCACCACGATCATCTTCATGGCGGATATGTGGAAGCCGCAGAACCTTTCCGATTCCCGCTATCTATGGATGCCGCTCGAAATCGGCGGCGGCCGCATGTGGCTGCCGAAACCGCAACCGTGGACGATCGACGTCCACACCGGCATCGCCCACATGCTGCCGTAAGGCAATCGGCAGCTTCTCGAAAAGACTGGCACAACCACTCCCTTACGGTCGCGGCTTCCATCGAGCCGCGAGCGTGAGCGAGCGGTTGGACGCCCTAATGAGCGGCCGGGACCGCCTTCAGCTCCTGGTCGAGCGCGGAGGCTTCCTTCTTCAGTCCGAGCTCTTGGAACTCGCGGACGCGCCATTCCACGGCGTCGCGGACAGTGGGATCGCCGGGAGCCGCGGCCAGGGCCAGGCGGTAATTCTCTAGCGCTTCGTCCATGTGTCCGGCGCGGATGAGGGCACCGGCAAGATTGAGGCGGGCGTTGACGAAATCCGGCCTTTCCGCGAGCGCCATGCGGAGTTGCACGATGGCTTCGGGCACGCGCCCGACACGCGCCAGGGCGGCACCCAGCATGTTGTGGGCGTCGGGGCGGGCCGGATCGAGGCGCACCGCGTTCTCCAGCATGCCGACGGCCCCGGCAACATTCAAGCGGGCCAACGAAAGCGCCCCCAGGTTGAAATTGGCGGCGAAGTCGTTGGGGTACTTCTCCAGGCGATGGCGCATCAGAGCTTCCTGCAATTCGAGCCGGCGGTCGCCGGCGCCGCGCGGCAGAACCTGAAGCCACAGGTGGGCCATCTCGTCAACGGACCGGTTGCCACCCATCACCAGCCGGGGCGGATGGTTCGGGTTGCGCACGTTGGCGACGGAATTGTCGTAGTGGTAGCGCATGGAGATCACCGCATCTTTGGGCAGCATGACCGGCTGGCGATAGTAATAGACGGACTGCCAGTTTAAATCCCAGTCGGGAATGCGGATGAGCCACTTACGGGTTCCGTCGGGCAGGGTGGCATAGGCCTCGAGCAGTTTGCCCAGATAGTGGGCATGCGGATAGACGGCGAGCACATCGACGTCCATAGGAAGGCGGAAATCGTCGGAAACCGGAAAATCGCGGACGCCGGCAGGGATACGCAGGGCGGCGTCGTTTTCGAGTTGGACGAGCAAGGGAAAGTGCGTGGGCGGCTTATCGGTGAAGTAAATCCCGATGGCGGGCCGCGCCTGTTCGGGCTTGCCAGTGGGATGGAGGTGGGTGTTCAGAACCAGCGTGTCTCCCGGATTAAGGCGCCAGGAAAAGCCGTCGGGTTCGACGTGCGGCAGGGCGCCCGGCTTCCAGAAGAGAAAATGGCCGTCGGGATCGAAGGGGCTGCGGACGACGGTGAGATCCATGCCCGGGAATCCGTTCTGGCCGGCGGCGGCGGCACGGTGAGCGGAGCCGGCGCGGTCGACCAGCAGATTGGAATGGTGGACGACGCGGCGATTTCCCGGGCGGATTTCGACGGCGCGGACGTAGCGCGGCGCCGGCAGGTTGGGTGTGAAGAGGAAATTCCAGAAAAGGTCGGGGCCGGAAGCGGGAACATTAAACGGGCTGGCGGCTTCGAGCACCAGGTCGGGCTTGCCGAGCTGCCAGCCCTCGGTATAGGAAGGCGGAACGGGTGTCTCGGCGGCGGCGCCCTGCGGCGCGCCGGCAGCGGCCCAGGCAGCCAGCAGGTGGATTTCGGAACCGGTGAGGCGGCGGGTATCGGCGAAATCGCCGTAGCCGGCCTCCGGCAGCCAGGGAGGCATGTAACGGGTACGGGTGACCGCGGCAATCTGGGCGGCGCGCTTGCTCACGTCCTGGTAGGTCAAGAGAGAAAAAGGCCCGGGACCACCGGGATGATGGCAGGGTGCGCACACACGATAGACCAATGGCGCGACGTCATGCACGAACGTGGGATGGGCGTCCTGGCCGGCACATGCAAATGGAATGGTGAGGAGCGCAACCCAGGCCGCCGGCGGTAACCGGAAATTCACTCATTCCATGATAAACTGCCGCCGTATGGCCACGATCGAGACGCACAAACCCGGATCATTCTGCTGGATCGAACTGGGGACCACCGATCAGGCAGCGGCGAAACGTTTCTACGGATCTTTGTTCGGCTGGGGAGCGAACGATTTCCCCATGGGCCCGAGCGAGGTGTATTCGATTTTCAACCTGAACGGGCGCCAGACGAGCGGCGGCTACACGCTGCGCCCCGACATGCTCCAGCACGGAATTCCTCCGCACTGGATGCTGTACGTGCTGGTGGACAGCGCGGACGATGCAGCGGCGCGCGCGACGGCCGCCGGAGCCCAGGTAATGGCGGGGCCCTTCGATGTCGGCGATTTCGGCCGTATGGCCGTGCTGATGGACCCGACCGGCGCCGCAATTTCGGTGTGGCAGGTGAAGCGGCAGCCCGACACTCACCAGGCAGGGATTGGTGTGGCCGGGGAGCCGGGAGCCTTCTGCTGGGCGGACCTGATGACGCGGGATGTGGCGGCCGCCAAGAGGTTTTATGAAACGATGTTTGGCTGGCGACTGTCGCCCGGGGAACACGATTCCTCCGGATACCTGCACATCCAGAACGGATCGGCTTTCATCGGCGGCGTGCCGCCGTCCGAATACATGCCGGCCAACGTGCCGCCGCATTGGCTGCTCTATTTCCAGGTGGTGGACTGCGACCAGGCCACGGCTAAAGCGCAGGAATTGGGTGCGCGGGTGTACCGGCAGCCGGTCTCGATGGAGAACGTGGGGCGGTGGTCGGTGATCGGCGACCCGCAGGGCGCGGTGCTGGCTCTCTTTGAACCGGCGCGGCGATCGTAAAGACGCGCGAAGCTGCCGAATCCCCGTTGCGGAATGCCGCATCAAATTTAACAGGCGCGGCTTCATCAGCACTCTAAAGCACCCGTTTGCAATCCTGTCGGCCACTCTGCTAGTATCGAGTTGGCAGATCGGAATCCTTCCCTTGAAGTGCCGCAAACATCCAACCAACGGAGTAAACAAATCAACTGAATGAGCTTTACCGTTTTTCTTGGCAATCTCCCCACCTGGGTCACCGCCGATGATATTAAACAGTGGCTGGCTGCCGAAGATCTGGTAGCCGACGGCGTGAAAGTGATCCGCAATCACGAAACACAAGAGTCCAAGGGCTTCGCATTCGTGGAAGCTCCCACGGCAGATGAAATGGCCGCGATCATCCGACGTTTTGATCGCGCGCCCCTGGAAGACCGGCTATTACGAGCCAACCCGGCGCAACCCCCCAAAGGCAACACGAAGGGTGGGGCGCAGACTGCATCATCCGCCCCGAATGCCAACCGCAATGTCCGCCCCGACCGCAAAAAGCGCGGCGGCAAAGATCGCGACCAGGCCCCCCGCAGCGCGTTCGCTGCGGAACTGGCGAAGGTTCTGTAGAACCAGACGTCAAAATCGGTCTTTTGTCAAGACCGATCTGTTCGTCCGGAGGAGCCTGAAGACTCCGCATTCCGCTATTCGATTTTTTCCCCACGTTGCCCGTTCCGGCAGGTCCGGAGCACCTCTCGGTCCACGTTGTGGTGTAGTTTCCACAGACGACTCGTGTAGTTTCCACACCTGTGAACGCGAATCACATCCGAAGGCCAGGGCGGCATCGATTTTCCAAGGATTTGGCTATGGCGTTCGGCGTGCCATAGGCAGCAGCATGAGATTCGCCTGGTTGGGGTGTGTGCTGGTGGGCTACACTCTGTTCGCCGGAACGCAGGACTCCGAGTTCAACGTGAATACGCGATACACGATCGAAACCGTGGTGATCGCGGCCGACGGTTGGAAAACGGATCTGGCGGCGGACCATGACCAGGATGGCAAACTCACTCCCGCGCTGCGCAAGGATGTGTCGGCCCTGATCGGCGAAAAGCTGAACCCCCCGGTGCTGGATGAAATCGGCCGGCGTCTGCGCAAGGAATTCCACGCCAGAACGGTGGAACACCGCGTCCTGCGTGGCAAGAGCCCGGAGTACGTGCAGGTGTTTTTCGACGTCCATCTGAAGCCGGCACGATTCGATCTTTCGGTTCCCAAATTCCTGTACAGTTCCGAGCGGGGCTGGAGCGGATCCGTGGAGGGGACGGCAACCGTGGGTCACAACGGTTTCACGGCGGGTCTGGTCAGCGATGGGGATGAACTGCCGGAGCGTTTTACGGGCGTGGTGGCCCGCTACGAGAACACCCGAGTAGGATCGGATCGCGTGCAGTTCCGGTTTGCGTTCGAGGACTACCACGAACAGTGGAGCAGTGAAACGGTCGATGCGGTCGAGAATCCGGCCATGATCGCCTCGGCGGGTTTTGCCGGGCTGTATCACGCGCGGCAGAATCTGCAGCCGGAGCTGACTTTCGTACTGGCCAAACCGCTCGAGCTGAGCGTAGGGGCAAGTTTCGAACGGATGGAGGATGAGTCGCCGGCGGTGCCGGAGGAGTCCGCGAACGCGTGGCTCGCGTCCTTGCGGTATCATAGACGGTTAGAGGGCACCGAAAGCCAGAACGATCTGGATGGCGCGTACAGTCTACGCGCGGCCTCCAGGGTTTTGGGTAGTGATTTCGTATACGCGCGCCACCGCTGGGAGTTCCGTTACATGCGGACCGCCGGCAAAAGTGTGGTGATTGACGACATGACGGCGGGGTATATTGCCGGCCGAGCGCCGCTGTTCGAGCGTTTTGCCTTGGGCAACAGCAGTACTCTCCGCGGCTGGAACATGTTTGACTTGGATCCGCTCGGCGGCAGCCGCATGATACACAATTCGGCCGAATATCGTTACGGGGTTTTTCAGGCTTTCTATGACTCGGGCGCCGTGTGGGATCGCGGCGATGCGGCGATTCTGCGGCATTCCGCGGGAGTAGGGCTGCGCCAGGGCATTTTCTCGCTGGCGGTGGCTTTTCCGCTGCGGGAAGGGCATATCGATCCGATCTTCATGGTGGGCATGAATTATTGATGGCGCGGTTTGCGCGGGAAAACGAAATCAGCCGCCGGAGCTGGCTTTGGGCCGGCCTCGCTCTTCCTCTGCTCCGGGCCCGCGCTGCCGGTCCGCTGGACGTAACGTTTGATGGGGATAACCTCCATGTGTCCGCTCCGGGCCTGCATTTTCTTACGGGTAAGCCGCTGGAACGGCTGATGAATGCGGACACGGTGACCTTTATTTCTCAGATCACGCTCTTCAGCGATGATCGGGGCACGATATTCCGCCGCATCCCGGAGCGGCTGGTGGTGAGTTACGACCTGTGGGAGGAGAAGTTTTCGGTTATCATCCCGGGCGAGTTTCGAAGAAGCGCGATCAACGTGTCGGCCACTCAGGCGGAGATGTGGTGCATGGACAACCTGGTGATCAGCGCTCTGGGCCTGGCGCCGCAGCGGCCATTCTGGGTGCGGTTCGAACTGCGGACGACGGACCATCGGGAACTGGCAAGCCTGGTGGGGGATTCGGGAATCAGCCTGAGCCGTCTGATCGATATTTTCAGCCACCCTCAGGGGGAGGACCTGTATTGGACGCGGAGCGCGGGTCCCCTGCGCCTGCGCGATCTGCCGCGGACGCCCTCCGGCCGCGGACGAATCGGGTGAACCGGCTTCGCAACAGACTGATCCTCGTCTTCCTGGCCGCAACCCTGGTGCCACTGGCGGCGACCATCTGGATCACCACTTCTCTGCTTGACTGGAGCCTGAATTTCTCCACCACCGACGAGCTGGAGACGTTGTCGCGCACGCTGGCGCGGACGGGCCAGCGGCTCAACCGGCGCGAGCGCGATGATCTGAAGCGGCGGGCCGAATCCGGCGAGATGTCCCCTCAGAAATTTCCTGCCTCGGACCGCGAGCGGTGGCCGGAGTCTGTGCGGGGTTTCGCGGAAAGCGGCGCGGCGGATAGCTTCGTCTATGGAGGCAACCAAGGCGACCGGCTGGATTACCTGATGCGCCATGGAGACGACGTCTGGGGGTATTCCACCAGTCTCGGCGGCGTTGCCATGGAAAAGCTGACGGCGCAGATCCGCGAGGCCGGCGGGATTGTGGACGCCGTCCGCGGGCGCGATCTGCGGCGCGGTGTGCGGTTCACCTACATTCTGCTGGCCGCTTCATTCTGGCTGGTATCTCTGGGCGCGTTGATCTACCTGGCGCACCGGATCAGCCATCCCATTCATAAGCTCACCGCCGGCTTGAGCCAACTGGCCGCGGGCGACCTGAACGCGCGCGTGACGCCCGAAAACGAAGACGAAATCGGACGTGCCATCCAGGCATTCAATTCCATGGCCGGCAGGCTTCAGGAAAGCACGGAACGACTGGTGTATCTGCGGCAGCTCGCCAGCTGGCAGACGCTGGCGCGGAAGATGGCGCACGAAGTGAAAAACTCGCTGACTCCCATCCGGCTTACGGTGGAGGAGATGCTGGCCCGCTACGACGAGGCGGACCGCGTCTTCATGACGCAGGCGACGCAAATTGTGGTCGACGAGATCGAAACCCTGGAGCGGAGGATCCGGGCGTTTTCGCAGTTCGCCGCCGAGCCGCCGGTCACAGCCGCGCCGGTGGACGTCAATTCGCTGTTGCAGGAACGGATCGCGTTCCTGAAAACGGCGCATCCGGAAGTGGCATACGATTGCCGGCTGAGCGAAGCGCCGTCGGTTATGGCGGATGCCGACCTGGTGAAAGGTATCCTGACCAACCTGCTGGAAAACGCGGCGGAGGCGGCGGGCGAAGGCGGGCGCATCCTCGGCCTGACGCGGACGGAGAACGGGCGAGTGGCGATCGAAGTGCACGATTCCGGACCCGGGCTGAGCGAGCAGGCGCGCTCATCGCTCTTCCAACCCACCATCTCATTCAAAAAGCGCGGGATGGGGTTGGGGCTTTCAATTGCGCGCAAAAGCGCCCTGCTTTCGGGCGGCGATATCGTGCTGGTAAAAGGAGAGCTGGGCGGCGCCGGTTTCCGCGTGCTGCTGCCCGTGTCACCCGAGCAGGCCAAAAGCGCCTTTGCTGGGGACTCTGGAGTTACAACCTAATGGCTTCCAAGCGCGTGCTGATCGTAGATGACGAGGAGAACATCGGCCGCTCGCTGCGCATGATTCTGGAACGCGAGGGTTACGCCGTGAACGTGTGCCGGACGGTGGCGGAGTTCCGCCGCCACCCGGACGCGCAGCGGGCCGACGCCTACCTGCTGGATATGAAACTGCCGGACGGCAGCGGCATCGACGTGCTCAAGATGGTGAAACACAACGGCGCAACCGCGCCGGCCGTGATGATTTCCGGGCACGGCACCATCGCCGACGCGGTAGAGGCAACGCGCGCCGGAGCGTTCGATTTTCTGGAAAAGCCACTCAGCCGGGACCGCGTGCTGCTGGCGCTGAAGAACGCCCTGGAGCAATCCACGCTGAGGCAGGAAAACGAGCGGCTGCGCGAGCTGGTGGGGAACGCGCCGAAAATGATCGGCGACAGTCCGGCGTGGCGGCGTGCGGTAGAGCAGGCCACTTCGTCCGCGCGGTCGGACGCGCGCGTTCTGTTGATCGGCGAATCGGGCACCGGCAAGGAATTGCTGGCCGCCCACATCCACAATGCGAGCCCGTTCGCGGCCGGCCCGTTCGTCAAGGTAAACTGCGCGGCCATTCCAACCGAGCTGATCGAGACCGAGCTGTTTGGGCACGAAAAGGGCTCGTTTACGGGCGCGACAGCCACGCGCCGCGGCAAGTTCGAGCTGGCCGATGGCGGCAGCATTTTCCTGGACGAAGTCGGCGACCTGCACGGCGCGTCGCAGGCCAAGCTGCTGCGGGTGCTGCAGGAAGGCGAGTTTCACCGTGTGGGCGGAGAGGCCATCATCCGGGTCAACGTTCGCGTGATTTCGGCGACCAATCGCGACCTGGCGGCCATGGTGGCGCAGGAAAAGTTCCGCGAAGACCTGTATTACCGGTTGAGCGTGTTCCCCATCCGCGTCCCCGCCCTGCGCGAACGGCCGCACGACATCCGGCTGCTGGCCGAGTATTTTCTGGAAGAATTCTGCGGACGCAATAATTTCCGGCCCAAGAAGCTGGAGGAATCGGTGTTCGCGGTGCTCGAAAGCTATAGCTGGCCGGGCAACGCCCGCGAGCTGCGAAACGTGATCGAGCGGATGGCGATCCTCAGCCCGGGCGACCGGCTCACCCGGGACGCGATCCCGGTAGAGGTGCGGGTGCAGCGCGAGGCGGGACCGAAATCGACGATCCAGGAGGCGCGCGAATCGGCGGAGCGGGAGCATATCCTGCGCGCGCTGGAGGAATCGAACTGGAATGTTTCCGGCGCCGCGCGGGCGCTGGGCATGGAGCGCACCAACCTGCACAAGCGCATCCGGGCACTGGGGCTTGTGCGCGGGAAGATGTAAGCCGAAGCCTGCTAGACGGGTATTCCGGCTGGTCAGAAATGCCGGCACCATGCCGCCGCTACGGCAGAATCAACTTTCGTGCTCTTGGGCGGGCGCAGCCCGTGCGGCGTATTCATGGCAAAACGAAGTCCGTACAAGAGCGGCCTGACCGCGCCGGCGGCGTCATCCGCCGGCCGGAAGACCAGATTTTCGCGAGTCCGCTGGTTGGTTAAGTGGATTTGGCGGAGCGGCTCCGGCAAGTGCACGAGCCGGCGGAGTAGCCGGCTCATGCACCGGCAGGTGGAACTGTCTCCCCGCTGCTGATGAGCTCGCCGGCGCCGGGTAGGCGCCGGAAGGCGTGCCGCCTAAAGGCTGTGCGAGGGTGTTGTACCAGGCGTTTTGCACATCTCCCGGGAACGTCTGAATCATCTGGTCCATCAGCCCGCGGATCTGCGCCACATTGCCGGGGTTGCGGTCGGAGCGGTCGTGCGCTTCTTCGGGATCGGCATACGGGTGGTACAACTCCGGGGATGGGAGCGGAAGATTCAAAAGGCCGCATGCCGGCAATTCCGTGAAGGCGGGCATATTGAAACGCGTGACGTGGAGCTTCCACGTGCCGAGACGCGCGGCCTGCAAATAAACGTCGTTGAAGTATAGGAACGCGCCGCGGGAAAGGCTGCTTTGCGCGCCCGTCAGAAGCGGCGTGATGTCCATGCCGTCAGGCGCAAGCGGCGGCAGGGCGGCGCCGGTGAGGCTGGCGACCGTCGGCAAAATGTCCATCGTGGTGATGAAGTTGGTGACCACCTGGCCCGGCGGAATAAAGTCGGGGAATCGCGCGAGGAACGGCACACGCACGCCGCCTTCCCAGGTTTCGCCCTTGCGGCCCCGCAAGCGGCCAGGGCTGCCCTGGTACCAGGGACCATGGTCGCTGGTGAAGATCACCAGGGTGTTGGAATCGACTCCGGCGCTCTGGAGCGCCTGTAAGACCTGGCCCGTGCTCCAGTCGATTTCCTGCACCACATCACCGTATAGGCCCTGGAACGACTGCCCCAGAAACGGCTGGGAGGCGGCCAGCGGGATGTGCGGAAACGAGTGCGCAAGATAAAGGAAGAACGGCGACCCGGCGGACGCGCTGATGAAGTTGGTGGCCCACCCGGTGTAGCGGTTCGTCAGGTTGTTCAGGTTGGCCGGCTCCTCGATGATGTCGGTGTTGTGCATCAGCGGGCGATTACCCTGATCGATGCTGTAGGGAATCCCGTACCACTCGTCGAAGCCTTTGTTCACGGGCAGGAACGGGACCACGGATCCGAGGTGCCATTTGCCCACGCACATCGTGCGGTATCCCGCCGGCTTGAGCATCTGGGCAATGGTCGTCTCCGACGCCGGCAGGCCGTAGGTGTCAGTCGGGGACAACACACGAGGCAAGCCGTAGCGGTTCGGATATCGGCCGGTCATGATTCCGGCCCGCGCCGGCGTACAGACCGACGCGGAGGAATCGCACTGCATGAACTGAATCCCCTGCTGACCGATGCTGTCGATATTGGGCGTGGCAATGCCGGAACCGTAAGAGCTCAGGTCACCGTAACCAAGATCGTCGCAAGCGATCACTACAATATTGGGCGGAGCCGAGGAAGCACGGGCCGAGGCGGCAACACCGACCCCCGCGGCGGCTCTGAGAAACGTGCGGCGATTCGATTTTAAAGGGAGAGGGGACGACGGCGGGTCCTGATTTGGTTCCATAATCCTGCTAGCCAAAGTGATGTAGAGCACAGCGTACCACGAACCCGTCAGATCCGGGGTCTGCCCTAGCACATTTGAGCCGTACTATCAGTCATTCACCCGTTTGAGGAGTGTCTGGAAATGCCCAGTAAAGCGGGGATAGGTGAGGCCGGAGTCGCTAGTGTTCGCGCCAATCACGACCTCGGCCGGAGCCGTCACAAGCATGGCCGGAACCGAGAGGACGTCCTGGCCATTGACCGTCGTTACAACCTGCCGGCTGCGCGGCGAGTATTCAAGGCCGATCCGCACCTGGGCGCTGCCCGGGTCGGGCAACTCGTAAACCGCCCGGGACCCTTCCGATTGGGAGACCAGCCGCAGGATGCCGGGAGCGTGCTCGGCGTAGAGGAAATAGTTGTGATGGGAGTGGCCGATCGTGATCAGCGGCTCGCGAAAGCCGGCAGGTTCGGGAATGAATCCTGCCGCTACTTCCACCGAAATGGCCGGGTTCAGCATGGGCCGGAATTCGACGACCGGGCTAAACCGGCGCGCCAGCCGGACGTAGCCGGCGGGGCGGTACTCCAGCAGGTCGTCATACGGGCCGGCAATGCCCACGGCCAGATTCGCGGTGGCGCTGTAGATCACCAGAATGGCAAGCGCCGCATAGATGGCCGGCCGGCGGCCCCCCCGAATGGCCAAATTGCCAAGCGCGGCCAGAACCGCCAGGGGAAGGAAATCGACTTCGTAGCGCTGCGTAGCCAGATGCGTGCTCACGAGGAAGAGCAGAACGGCGGCTGCGGCAGCGCCTGAAACACAGAGCACGGTGCGGGCCTCGGCGGCGCGCTTCCCGCCCCATCCGCCAGGTCCGCGCGGCACGAACAGCGCCGCAAGCAGGAACGGGGCCAGCCATAGGGCGCCCACGCTGGGCTCGACAAAATAATCCGCGGGCAACGGGTGGCGCTCCGCGGAATCGAACGGAAAGCGAAAAACCATGCGCATCCACGGGAACACACGGCTGAATGCGGGGCGCGACAGCAGCATGTAATAAGAGCCGGAGAGCCAGTTTCGAGGCGACAGATCGACCCGGTTCTGGCCGGGACCGGCAAGTTGGTATCGGAAGCCGAATTCCAGCGGATTGCCGAAGCGTTGGAAATTGTAGACCGCGATGGCCGCTCCCACGAGCATCCACGCCCCCAGAAACGCGCCGGCCGCGCGAATCCGATGGCGACGGCCAAAGTAAATTAGCAAGCCGGCGGCCGCCACCGCGCCGGCCAGCACGAGATGCGGTCGGGAAGCCACGGCCATTCCGAACGCCATCCCGGATGCCGCCAGCCACGGTTGCGATGGGCCGGCCTCCGCGGAAAATGCGCGGGCCAGGCAGTAGACCGCGGCGGAAAGGCAGAAATAGCCACAGGCGATAGCGATCTCATAGACGAACACCCGGTTCAGCAGGAACGGAATCGACGGGCACAAGCCCAAGCCAAAGACGAGCAGCACCACGACCCAGGAGGGCGGCCGGGAACCGGCCAGATTGAGAATCCGCATCAGCGCGCCCACGGCAAAGAGGAACCCGCAGAAACACAACAGAAAGCCGGCGAAGGACTCGGGAAGATCGTGGCCGGTTACCAGGCGCCAGGGAGTGAACAGAAGCACGGCTGGCGCGGGGCCGAAATACAGATAGTAGCGGCCGTGGTACAGCACCATGTCCTGATACTGCAAACGGATAGAGCTGTCCGCCCTGGGATCGTACGGATCCGGCAGGGCAAGCAGTTGCGGCGATGGCTCGACGGGGAGGTAGAGGTGGCCGCTCAAGAATGCCCGGCCAAGAAAGTCGTAATAGCCGTCGAGATTGTGGCCGAATTCGTAGTGTTGATACTCGGTGGCCGCGCGGGCGGCCCAGAAATAATACAGCCCGACGATCAGCACCGGCGCCAGAACGATCCACTTCCGGGTTCCCCGGCCGGCCTGCAATTGGCCGGCTGGCGCGGATTTCCGCATTACGGCAGCCAGTCGACGGGCGGCGTGTAGAGGTCGTTCATTCGGAAATTGCGGTATTCCTCAGCATAAACCTGCATCGTCCAGAAGATGTTGCCGGTATTGTCCAGTTCATATAGCTGCGTGATGAGGCTGGCAGGATTGGTCGGATTGGGCATGAAGCCCGCGTCGTAGTGATAATTGCCATCCTGAAGGAGCAGGGCCGTGCCCAGCGCAGACGAGTTCACACCCAGGTCAGTGTTGATTACGGGTGTGGCGACGAGGTTCTGCTGGTCAATGTGATAGACCTGCGCGCGACTGAATTCGCCCGGATTTTTCGAGATACGCGTATTGCCGTTGTCGAAGACAAGCAGGGTTTGGCCATCGGCCAGGAAATTAGGATCGTGCTGGTGCGAAAACCAGGGGTAGGGATCGGACGACTGGATTTGGAAATCGCCATCGACGCCCATCTTCCAGAGAATGTTGCCGGTTCCGGCGCCGTTGCGGTAGTCGATTTTCATGACCCAGTCCTGGTGGCGGCTGGAGTACAGAATAGCTCCATCCGGAAGGAGTTGGAGGGCGTTGCCATGGAGCCAGTCGTTGGCCGTATTTGAGAGGTAGAAGACCGTGCACGAAGGCGTGCCAGGGTAGGTGCAGGTTTCGCCCAGGACGGCCGCGCGGTGCGGATCCAGATGGTCGAACGCGTCCCACGCCCAGCGTACCTGCAGATTCGGATCGAGCACCAGGATGGTGTCGCCGAGGATGTCCACGGGTCCCGGCCCCTGCACGCCGGCGAGAATCCGCTCAGAACCTCCCAGAACCAGATAGTCTCCGTTCGAGAGCTTGATGGCGTCGTGGTGGAAACAGTTGATGGAGTGCATCCCGATGGCGTTAAGCTGCTGGCTGACTCGGGCGGCGTTCGTCTCGGCTACGATAGCGCCGGTGAGATCAAATTCCTGGAGCGTCTGCTGGGACGAATCCTTGGTGCCGTCCTCAACGATGCCGAGGAAGGTGCCGCCCGGCACGACGTTGGTCATGAGGGTAAGGGGAAACGGAACGTACCAGATCACGTTGCCGCTCAGATCGGTGGCGAAGCCGTTGGTGTTGACAACGTCGTGCAACAGGATGGGGCCTCCCGTGACCGGCGCCGGCGCGGTGAGCACCGAAATTTGCGGCGTCTGGATGGCGATGCTGGCGGTGGTGAGACTCAATTGCGGCGCGGGAGGATCGGAGCCGCCGTTCATCTCCTGCTGGACTGTATAAGTGGTATTGGCGCGCATGCCGGCCAGATAGAAATTCATACTGGTGCGGCCGTCGCAAGCCTGATACGGCGTGGTCTGGACGCTGCCGCCGGCAGAGGTGAACTGGACCCGCATCTGACCACGGCAGGAAGGAGCGCTATAGAGGAAGACCAGAGGATGGACCGTCGGAGTCAGCACTGGACCATTGGCCGCCAGAGAGGTGAGTATGAATTCCTGGGTAATGGCGGCGATTTCGCCGGTGGTGTTGTTCTCCACCGAGGCCTCGATCCGATACTTCCCTTCCCCCGCGATCGTGCTCCACGTGAAGGAAGAATTGGGGCCGTAATCGATCACGGTTCGATAATCAAACGCGGGACCCGGCAGATGCGATTTGAACCCGGCAAAGCGGGTACGGAAGCGGTACCAGAGGGTTCCAGGGCTTGCGCCCGACACGGAGGCAGTCCAGATGACTGGCGTGCCGATCGGCTGTGGGGACGGAACAGACGGGCTGACCGAGACCGACATCGCAGCCGAGGCAGGCACGGCGCAAAACAGGGCGCCGAGACAAACAGACAACTTCGTTTCTCCCATTTGGTTTCTTAAATATCAAGACCCCGATCCCTTGCGAAAAGTTGTGTTGCGAATGTGCGACGGCATACGGCCGTGGAACGCTAAGATATTGGATTGACTCCAGCTCCCAAAGCCGCTCCGGGCCAAGGAACGCGGATCCCGCCTTTCCAGGTCGTGGGCTTTGCCCTCTTGATCGCCGGCTATTTTGTTTTCGTGACCTGGGGAAGCATGGGCGTCCCTTTTGCTTCCGACGATATGATGAACCTGGCGGAGCACTGGCGGCATGGACCGTTTCGGATGTTCTATTCGAATTTCCTCCTCTGGCACGATTTTTACCGGCCGATGGGAGGGGTGTTCTATGTCCCCATTTTCCATTTCTTCGGGTTGAATCCTCTCCCTTATCACATCGCGCTGAAGGGCCTGGTGCTGGTATTGATCGCATTGGTATACCCGCTAGCGCGAGGCCTGGGCGCAAGCGCACTGGAAAGCTGGTTCGCGGCTCTGATTGTTGCCGGACACGCCGGGCTTGTGAATCTCTACTTTGAATCCAGCTACATTTACGACCTGCTGTGTGCCATTTTCTGCGCCGGTGCGCTCCTCTGCTACGTGCGCTCCCGCTCGCTCGGGCGGCCGCTCGATGGCACCAGCACGGCGCTGTTTTTCACTCTCTTCCTGTGCGCGCTCAACTCCAAAGAAATGGCCGTGACCCTGCCGGTGATGCTGCTGGCGTATGAATGGCTGTATCACGGCCCGCCGTCCGCCGGCCGGAGCTTGCGCAGGTTCGCCATTCCAGGAATCGCGGGGGCAATGACCGCGGTCTTCCTCTATGGGAGAGTCTTCCGCGGCCTCGGCAGGCAGCCCGGATACCTGGTGGATTACTCGCTGACGCGGCTGCTGAGTTTCCAGCAAAGGCAGTTTCAGGCGCTATTTCTGCAGACAGACCCTAGCGGTGGCTGGGCACCGATTGTGCTGGTGTGGCTGGCGGCAACCTATTTCGCATGGCGGCGGAACCGGCCGCTGCTGCGCTTCTGCTGGATCTGGATTGTTCTGACCCCGCTGCCGCTGGAATTTCTGGAAGGCCGCGGCGGTGCGACGCTGGCGGTTCCCCTCCTCGGCTGGGCGATTCTGGGTGCGGAGGCGGCATTAGGCCTCGCCCGCCGCATCGCGCAAGACATGGAGGGCGAACCCGGGTTCGGCCGTCTTCGCCTGCCGGCACGCCTCGCGCTGGTGACATCAGGGCTGGTGATCGCGTGGGCCGGACTCAACAAGCAGCGGTTCGAGAGCACCCTCGAAACCTACAGCACAGGTTTGCCCACGATGGAGGTAATCCATCAGTTCCAGGTGTTGAACCCCAAGGCCCGGCCGCACAGCATGGTCGTCTTTTTGAACGATCCCTTCGACAGCTGGGATATGTCGTTCATCGCCGAACTGTGGTTCCGCGACCGCACAGTGGCGATCCGGCTGCAAAAGAAGACTCCGCTCACGCCCGCCCAACTGGCGCGAGCGGACTATGTTTTCGACTGGCGCGGCGGCCGGCTGATCGCGGTGGGAGGCACGGCCAGATAAGACCGCTCTCTTCGGTCTTCTTAAAAGAGGAACGGAATCCGGCGGTCATCGTGCTACAGGTTCCGAATCACGGCGTCCGTGAACTCGGTGGTGGAAGCCTTGCCGCCGACGTCTCCGGTGAGGTGGCAGCCTTCGGCATAAACCGCATGGATGGCGCCCTGCAGACGCTTGGCCGCGTCTCGTTCGCCGATGTGGGAGAGCATGAGCACGGCCGACTGCATAAGCGCGGTGGGATTGGCCAGGCCCTTACCGGCGATATCCGGCGCGGTGCCGTGCACGGCTTCAAAAACCGCGTGGCCGTCGCCCAGGTTGGCGCCGGGCACGATGCCCAGCCCACCCACCAGCCCGGCGGCGAGATCCGAGAGAATGTCGCCGTAGAGGTTCGGCATCACCAGCAGATCGAACGTTTCCGGCCGCATCACGAGCTGCATACAGGCGTTGTCCACAATCAGCTCGTTGTATTGGACCTCGGGAAACTCCGCCGAGACTTCACGGCAGCATTTGAGGAACAGGCCATCGCTCTGCTTCATGATGTTGGCCTTGTGGATGGCGGTGACTTTGCGGCGGCCTTCGCGCCGGGCGTACTCGAAACTGGCGCGGGCAATACGCATGGAGGCGTTGCGGGTGATGATTTTGAGGCTTTCCACCACGCCCGGCACCACTTCATGCTCCAGGCCGGAGTAGAGATCTTCGGTGTTTTCGCGGAAAATGGCCAGATCGAGCGGCAAGTCGTGAAAGCGCGTTTTCAGGCCCGGCAGCATGCGGACGGGACGGAAATTTACGTACAGCCCGAGCTTCTTGCGCAGGGCCACGTTGATGCTCTGATGGCCGCCGCCGATCGGCGTCGCAGTGGGACCCTTCAAGCCCACGCCATTCGCTTCGATGGAGGCAAAAACGTCGTCCGGAATCAGCTCCCCGTATTCGGCCAGGGCGCGTGCTCCGGCCTCGACGCGTTCCCATTCAACCGCCACGCCGGTGGCGGCCACCGCGCGCACAGTGGCTTCAGCAACTTCGGGGCCGATCCCGTCGCCGGGGATCAGCGTGATTTGGTGGGGCATAGGTAGAGACCGTCGGCTTTCCCCTCGCGGCAGTCAGTCCGACGCAAGCGGATCGAGGCGCAAGACTACTATTATAGAGGTAGGGATCGGGATTGACGGCAAAAAGCGGGCGCTGCCGGGGAAGGCGGACCGGTTTATGATTCCCAATTGGGCCGACGAGCGGCGGGAGATGGTGGCGCGACAGTTGCGCCGCCGCGGCATTCGCGACGAAGGTGTTCTGCGCGCCATGGGAGAGATCCCGCGCGAAGACTTCGTGCCCTTGGAATACCGCGTTCTGGCTTACAAGGACGAACCCATTCCGATCGGCTTCGGACAGACCATTTCGCAGCCTTACATGACGGCCCTGATGGCCGAACTTCTGGAGCTTACCGGGTGGGAAACCGTACTGGAAGTTGGCGCGGGTTGCGGCTATGCCGCGGCGGTGCTGGGCGCGATGGCCGCTCACGTAGTGGCCGTGGAAATCATACCGGGCCTCGCGGAGCTGGCACGTGAAAACCTGCGGCGCGCGGGACGCGACGGCAATGTGATCGTGGTTAGCGGCGACGGTTCGGAGGGCTATCTGCCCTGGGCTCCTTACGACGCCGTATCCGTGGCCGCGGGCGCGCCCGACATCCCACCGGCCCTGCTGGAACAGCTACGCGATCCAGGACGCCTGGTGATCCCCGTGGGCGACCTCGCCGATCAGCAATTGCGCGTCCTGTGGAAACATGAGGGACGTATCGATTCTCGCGCGGCTACCTTATGCCGGTTCGTTCCCCTGCGCGGCGCCGGAGTCGCCGGTAAGCGCGCTCCCGGGCGGACCGACCGAGGCGAGGGCTGGCACTGATGCGCCTGCGCACCGCCAGGGACCGGCTCAAAATCGAGCACAGCATTATCGACGGGTTGCGGCCCGTGCTGGAGGAGTTGCTCGCGGCGAATGCCGAGATCCGGTCCGTCATTCCCGGCGTCATCCGGCCGGTTCGCGACGCCAAAGGGAAGGTGAAGGTGCGGGTGACCGTGCCCACGCAGAACGGCTGGAAGGCAATCGCGCTCAGCTCCGGGGCGCGCCAGGAGCTGTTTATCAGCACCGCGTGGACTAAGGAAGAAGTCGAACGGGCGATGGGGCGGGCCGGCGCGCTCGTCGAGTAGATTCCGCAGGCTCAATAGACCGCGAAACAGAATACGGCGTTGGAGCCTTCCGGGCTCAGCGCATACTCGCCGGGGGCCAAGGTCTCGTGGACCTCGATCTTGAAGAGGTTGCCTTCCAGGCGTGTAACATCCACCAGAACGGGTTTGGGCGGCTTCCGCCCGGGGAACAGGATCTGGCGCTGTTCGCCGTTGACTTCCAGCTTGTACAGGCCGAGCGTTTCGGGAACGATCCGCTCCGCTTCGAAAAGGAAGAACGGTGAGGCCTGGTGGGTGCGCGCTGGGGAAGCGGCGCCATCGATGACGAAAAGTATATCTTTCTTCTGCTTGCGCTCCCTGGCCTCGAGCGCTTCCGTTGCGAAGACCAGATTGCCCTGGACCAAAAAGGGAAGATCCGGCTTGGTGGGGCGAGGACCATCGTATTGTTGCGGCGGTTGTTGCGCCGGAGCGGCCAGCGTGAAAAGCAGCAAAGGTGCCAGTCTGGCAAGCATGACGCCATTATGGTACACCCGCGGGAATTACGCGGGCGGGTGGGTGTAGAAGCTCAAGACGTTGTCGCCCTGGCGGACGGTGCGGGCGAGGCGCAGATCGCCGGCGGTTTCCGGCATGGCGCGTCGGATGGAATGCTGCACGATCGACAGAGCCGGCGGATTGTCGGCCAGGGCTGCCAAGGCGGACTCGTATTCGCGGTCTTGATCGTAGGGCGGGTCGAGGAAGACGATGTCGGCGAACTGCCTCGCCAGAGTAAGCTGGACCGGGCCGGCCAGCACGGTGGACCGATTCTCAAGGCCGAGCGCGGCGAGGTTTTCGCGAATGAGGTCGAGCGCAGGCCGGCTGCGCTCCAGAAACCAGACGTGCGCGGCGCCGCGGCTGAGCGCCTCGATGCCGACCGCGCCGGTTCCGGCGTAGGCATCGGCGAAGCGCGCGCCCGCGATACGCGGCTGCAGGATATCGAACAGGGTTTCGCGCAGCCGGTCGGGCGTGGGCCGGGTGCCGGCTCCCGGCAGCGACTTCAGCCGGCGCGAACGGAATTCTCCCGCGATGATCCGCATCATCCCACCGTGGCCAGGCCGTAGCGGCGCTGCCAATGATCGCGGATGTAGGCCACCGCGCGGCGCAGATCGTCTTCCGAAGGCGGCCGGGCGACAAAATCGGTGGC